>NZ_JAKMQF010000003.1:0-231517 GCF_025771405.1 Campylobacter sp. RKI_CA19_01116 | reverse complement strand
TTAGCATTTTAATTTTTTAATAACACTGTCTAATTTTTTACTATCTCCATCTTTTAAATCTTCTAAAGCCTCTATAGCAGGAACGAAATCTTCCATTTCATCAAGATAATTTTCTAAAGCATTGCGTAAAATTTCAGCCTTTTTCTTTTTAGAAAATTTTGCAGTTTGATTTAAGCGCTCGTAAAGTTCTTCTGAAAGAGTTAGAGTGTATCTTTTATTCATTGTCTAGCCTTTATTTTGGTCTTATTGCTTCTTGGCAAGCTTTACATTTATAATTTGTGTTAGTTGTTTGTATTTTTTGATGAATTTCATAAGGAACTTTATGAATTTTATCTGTGCAAGAACAAATGTATTCATAAAATTCTTGCAATTCACCTAGGTTTGTATTTTTGTCTTTTTTGCTAAGTTGGGCTTGGTGCCATTTTTCTATTTTCATATCTTCTCTTAAAATATGCTCTAAAAGCCATTTGGATGCAATTATATTAAGTTTTTCTTTTAAATCATTAGTACTTTTTAAATTTTGGATCAAATCTATCATGGACTGTATGATACTTTTATGAATTTTTTGATGATTAGCAAGTTCAGGATAGCCTATTTTTGCCATATATTTTTCTTCTTCGGCAAAATGTTCTTTCATGTAATTGAAAAAATCCGCAAGTAAAAATTTAATCTGTCCTTTGTGAATAGGTTTATCCGAAATCATCTCAACATTGGCAGCAAGCTCAAAAAGTTTTTGGTGCTGCTTGTCGATTTCTTCATTGTGAATACTATATTTGTCGCACCATTTTGGTAACATACTAAAACCCCTTGTTTGGTTTGTGGGAGAGTTCTTGATGTATTATAATTTACAATATTTTAAATTATGATTAATTTTTATTAAATTTCGGTTTTTTCTTTACATAAAATTAAATTAGTAGAGCATTTTTTTACATTTAAATTGTACTTTAGAATACTGCATTTTTAAATGAATTTCATAAGAAACTTTACGAATTCTACCTTCGCATTGGCATTGATATAAGAAATTTTTTATTTTTAGTTTTTCTTCTTTAAAGTTATCTGAAGAATTTTTTGTTTGCATACTTTGTTTCTAATGCTGTATCATCATATCATGCTGAATGATATGTTCTATAAGCCATGAATTAACCATTATGTATAATTTTTCTTTTAGGTCATTGGTGCTTTTTATGCTTTGTATGAGTTTTATCATAGATTTTGTGATTTGTTTATACATGAGTTTATGTTGGTTTAAGTAAGGATAATTAATCTCAGCCATGTAGTTTTCTTCATCTTGAAAATGAATTTTAATATAGTGAAAAAAATCAGCAACTATTTTTTAAGTTCGACTTGACAAATTGGTTTATCTGAAATTTCTTCAACTCTAGCAGCAAGTTCAAAAAGTTTTTTATGTTGTTTATCAATTTTTTCATTATTAATGCTGTATTTTTGATCCCATTCAGGTAACATAAAAATCCTAACAGTATAAATTATAAAATAGTTAATATTTTATAAATATTTTGCTTTAATTCTACTAAATTCACACTCAATTTACACAAAAAAAATATAATGTTTTAAGTAAAATATAATAAAAAGGTTAAAAATGGCTACACAAATTCTTTTGTTAGAAGATGATATTAATTTAGGAGAAATTGTTAGTGAATTTTTAGAAGAAGAAGGTTTTATAGTTACTTTAGTGGATAATGCTCAAGATGCGCAAGATAAAGCTTATGAGAAAAATTTTGATTTATGGATTTTAGATGTAAAAGTTCCACAAGGTGATGGTTTTAGTGTGCTTAAAAATTTAAGAGAAGCTGGCAAATATACTCCAGCTATTTTTATGACTTCATTAAATACTACTATGGATTTACAAAAAGGTTTTGAAAGCGGTTGTGATGATTATATTAAAAAGCCTTTTGAATTGCAGGAGTTAAAAATAAGAATTAATGCTATTTTAAAGCGTTCTTTTGCTCATAAAAATGAAGATTATGAAGACTTGGGAAATGGTTTTAAATTTGCTTTTGTTTCACAAACTTTATATCAAGACGATAAGCCTTTAACTCTGCCTTTAAAAGAATTAAAGCTTTTATCTTTGCTTTTAAAAAATAAAGGTAAATTTATAGATACTGCTTGTATTTTTGAAGAAATTTGGGAGTATGATCAGGAGCCAAGTGAACTTAGCTTAAGAGCTTATGTAAAAAATTTACGAAAAATTTTAGGTAAAGATAGTATTGTCAACCAAAGAGGAAGAGGGTATTGTTATGTATGAAGCCAAGCGCGTTGCATGGCAAATTCTTTCTTTGTATTTAGTGAGTATAGGAAGTGTTCTTATAGTACTTTTTGGCGTATGGTATGCAAAGTTAATAGAAGAATTAATAGCCGAACATAGCATAAAATTAAGACAAGAACATCGTTTTGTAATTTTACAAATGGAAAAGTTACGTTTTGAGCCTATAGAAAAAGGTGCTAGAAAAATTGCTCAAATTTCTAATATAAAATTTGCAATATTTGATAGAACAAAAGTTTATTTTTCTAATCTTGACTTGCCTGCTCAAACAACATTTTTTAAACTTAATAACGCAAATATTTATAATAATAACACTCTAATTTATGTAGCTGATGTAAATTTAAATAATTTATTGCTTGCAAATACTCAAGGACAAGATGCTTTGGAGGTCTTAGGTGATGTTAATCGTTTGAGGGTTTTAGTACAAGGTGATGATATCTCCAAAGAACTTGGATTTATAAGATTTAAAGTAGCTTTGGCTATGGTTTTTTCTTTGATTTTTGTAAGTATAATGGCTTATTTTATACTAAAATTTGCACTCAAGCCTTTAGAAATGAGAATAAGATTTTTAAATAATTTTATAAAAGATACCACTCATGAGATTAATACTCCAATTAGTGCGATATTAATGAGTGTAGAAGGTTTAGAAAGAAAAAAGAATTTTGAAGAACTCAAAGCTTTAAAGCGTGTAAAAATAGCTGCTTTGACTTTGAGTCATTTGTATTCAGATTTAACTTTTTTAAATTTTTCTCAAGCTTATGAGGCTAAAAAGGATTGGATATTTTTAAAAGATTTGATTAAAGAAAGAATGGAGTATTTTAAGATATTTTTGGAGCAAAAAAATATCAATTTAGAGCTTAGCTTGGAAGATGATGGAAAAATTTATGCCAATAAAGAGCAGTTTTTTAAAATGTTTGATAATCTTGTTAATAATGCTATAAAATATAATGTAAAAAATGGACATATTAAAATAATGCTTTTGGAGCAAAGACTTATAATAGAAGATAGTGGCTGTGGTATAGCAAAGGAAAATTTGGCCAACATTTTTGAGCGTTATTCAAGATTTAATGAAAATCAAGGTGGTTTTGGTATAGGGCTTTCTTTAGTGGATAAAATTTGTAAAGATCATAACATTAACATAAAAGTAGAAAGTGAGCTAAATAAAGGAACAAAATTTATTTTAACTTGGAAAAATTAAAATTATTTATTACTCATTTTAGCCTTTTCTTTGGCATTTATAAGTGTTGTGATAAATTTATTTAAATTTTTAGTATCGTTTTGATTTAGAGTTTGTGAGGTATGATTTAGCATTTGAGTGATTAAAACTTCGTTGCTTAAGTCATTATCACCAAATTCTCTAGCCTTTTGTAAAATTTTCAAAGCAAGCAAATTTTTTACTTCATACATTTTAATCCTTTAAATAAATCACGCTAACAATGCGCTTTGGAGTTTGGTTTTTTCTATAAGAAAAAAATCTCTTATCATCAAAGGTGCAAAGACTGATATCAAAAATATCATTAACACCTAATTCTTTTGCTTGAAATTTAACTAATGCTTTTAAATCAAGCTTATTTTCATGTAAAAAAGGTGCAAATTTTTCTTTGCTGTAGTTTAAAACCTCGCCATTAATTTCATAATTTTTAGCACAAATTCCTGCTGAAATGATGAGTTTTAAATTCTTGGTTTGAGTGTTAAAACTTTCTTGCATTTTTAAAACAGCTTCTTTTAAGATATTTTCAAAACATCCTTTTCTGCCTGAATGTAAAGCTGCTATGGCTTTATTTTTATCATCATATAAAAGCAAAGGTAAGCAATCAGCACTTAAAATGCACAAAGCTACATTTTTTTCATTACTAATTACCCCATCAGCATTAAAGTGAAAATCTTTATTGTATTGAGTAATGATATTAGAATGAATTTGATTTAAAAATACACACTTTTTTATAGAATTTTCCCAAGGAAAAATATTATCATGAATTTTTGCTCTAAAAATATTATAATCTTGATCAAAAGTTACAAAAGCTTTTGCAAAATCATTTTCTAATAAAGTGATGTAATTTTGTCTATTTGTTGCCATGAAATTTCTTTTTTATAATTTAATTGTCTGTGTATATATCTTGCTAAAAGATCACTTTCTATATTCACGCGTCTTCCTATGGTATAGTTTTTAAACAAGGTTTCATTAAAGGTTATAGGAATAATAGTCAAACGAATACCATCTTTTAAAACTTCATTGATAGTTAAGCTCACCCCATCTATGGCTACGCTTGCTTTGTTGGCCATATAAATTTGTATATCATCAGGACATTTAATATAAAAATCAACCCCGTTTTCTTTTTTAGAAATATTAGTAATTTCACCTATACCATCAATATGCCCTTGCATTAAATGTCCATCTATTCTATCGCCATAAGCTAGCGCAGGTTCAATATGCACATAATCTTTTAAATTTTCAATAGCTATGTGAGTTCTTGTTTCATAAGAAAGCTCAAGATTAAAACCATCATCAAAAAGTTTTATTACGCTCAAACACGCACCATTGACAGCAATACTATCGCCTAGTTTTGGTTTGTAGTTTGCTTTTAATCTTAAAGTGTTGTTTTGATATGATTTGACAAAGGCTAATTCGCGGATTAATCCATTAAACATTCAATACCTTTAATTTTTATGAGATTTTATCTAAAACTTTTAAATTTCAAAAAGTATTTTTAGTGTTTTATTTTAAAAAATATTATATAATTTTTGCCTTTTTATAAAAATGAGGTCAAAATATGTATGATATAATCGTAATAGGTGGTGGGCATGCTGGAGTTGAAGCTAGTGCCGGGGCTGCTAGAATGGGTAAAAAAACTTTACTTTTAACTACTTTAATCGAGCAAATTGGTGCTGCAAGTTGTAATCCTGCTATAGGTGGTTTAGCAAAAGGACATTTGGTAAAAGAGCTTGATGCTATGGGTGGACTTATGGGGCAAATTACCGATGAGGCTGGAATTCAATTTAGAATTTTAAATGAAAGCAAAGGTGTTGCAGTGCGCGGAAGTAGAGCACAAATTGATATGGATGCTTATAGAATTTGTGCTAGAAATATGCTTTTAAAACTTGAAAATTTAGAAATCTCTCAAGAGCAAGCTTTGTCTTTGATTGTTGAAAATGATGAGCTTAAAGGGGTTAAAACTAATTTAGAAAATACATATTTTGCTAAAAAAATCATACTTACAACAGGAACTTTTTTAAATGGACTTATCCATATAGGTGAAACTAAGCTTCAAGCAGGTAGGGTAGGTGAGCTTGCATCTGTAAATTTGGGAGATTACTTAAAACAAAGTGGTTTAAAAGTAGGAAGATTAAAAACAGGAACTTGCCCAAGGGTTGATGCTAAAAGTATCGATTTTAGTGTTTTAGAAATTCAACCTGGAGATGAAAATCCTAAAGCTTTTAGCTTTAAAACAAAAAATTTCAAGCCTAATCAACTTCCATGTTATATAGCAAGAACAAATTTAAAAACACATGAGATTATAAAAAGTAATTTCTACCGTGCTCCGCTTTTTACAGGGCAAATTGAAGGTATAGGACCAAGATATTGTCCTTCTATAGAAGATAAGATTAATCGTTTTGGTGATAAAGAAAGTCATCATTTATTTATAGAACCACAAACTAAAGATGCGACTGAATATTATATCAATGGCTTTTCTACCTCGCTTCCTTATGAAGTGCAAATTGCAATGCTAAGAAGTATAAAAGGTTTTGAAAATGCTAAAATCACGCGTTTTGGCTATGCTATAGAGTATGATTATATAGACCCAACAGAACTAAAACATACTTTAGAAACCAAAAAGATTAAAAATTTATATTGTGCTGGGCAAATTAATGGAACCACTGGTTATGAGGAAGCTGCTGCGCAAGGTTTTATGGCAGGAGTGAATGCGGTTTTAGCAATTGATGAAAAAGATCCTTTTGTGTTAAGGCGTGATGAGGCTTATATAGGGGTGTTGATTGATGATTTAGTGATGAAAGGCACTAAAGAGCCTTATAGAATGTTTACTTCAAGAGCTGAGTATAGATTGCTTTTAAGAGAAGAAAATGCCATTTTAAGACTTGGAGAATATGGATATAATTTTAAACTTTTAAGTCAAGAAGATTATGCATATATTGAAAATATAAAACAAAATGTTGATAAAGGACTTGAGTTTTTACTTCAAACTACATGGACACCAAGTAAGCAAAATAATGAATTTTTACAAAGCATTGAAGAGGAAGAGATTACTTCAATAGTGAGTTTACAAAAAATTGTCGCAAGAGCTAGTTTTAATATAGAAAAATTAAAAGCTTTAGATGAAATGTTTAAAAATATGGACGAGTATTCTTTAAATGAAATTTTAAATGAAGCAAAATATTATCATTATATTGCAATGCAAAAAGCACAAATTGAAAAAATGAAAAATTTAAATGATTTGAAAATCCCTGAAAATTTTGACTTTAAAAGTGTGAGTGGATTGAGTAATGAAGTAGTGGAAAAACTGCAAAAATTTAATCCACCAACTATTTTTGCTGCTTCGCAAATTAGCGGTATTACTCCTGCTGCTTTGGATATTTTACATATTTATATCAAAATGAAAAAACAATAGATAATAATAAATTTATCTATTGTTATGATTTAAAACAAACATTTATTTTTGTTTTTAAATAAATATCCATATATCTTAAATCAAGCTTTTTATACCAAAGAAAAAATTTATCATTTTTTAGATAAACTGCTAAGTTTTACAAAAAAATCAAAACAAAGGAAGTAAAATGGCTACATCTGAAAGTAGACGAAGCTTTATGGGCTTTGCCTTTGGAACGGTAGCTGCTGTGGGTGGTGCTTTTTCATTAGTTGCAATGAAAAAAACATGGGATCCACTCCCAAGTGTAAAAGCAGCAGGTATTACTACTGTAGATCTTTCTGGCATGAAAGAGGGCGAGCTTAGAACAATTGAATGGCGTAAGAAGCCTATATTTATCTTAAAAAAAGATGCAGATATGGCAAAAGATAGCAATAGAGATGTTGTTGTAGGTGATGTTGCTTATACTGTAGTTATTGGTCTTTGTACGCATTTAGGCTGTATTCCAGCTTACGCTCCAAGCGAAAAATTATTTAAGTGTGCTTGCCATGGTGGTGAATTTGACACCAGTGGTAAAAATGTATTTGGTCCTCCTCCAAGACCTTTGGACATTCCTCCTTTTAGAATTGATGGAACAAAATTAGTATTAGGCGAAGAAGGTCCAGAATATAAAAAAATGATCGCGGAGGCTTAATATGGCACAGATAAAAAAAGCAAATGGTATTGTGGATTGGCTTGATCAAAGATTAGCTGTAAATAAGCTTTTTAATGTTTTAATGGCTCAATATTGGATACCAAAACAAATTAACTTCTTATGGGCAATGGGTGTTATTTTAACCACTCTTTTTGCTATTTTGTTTATTTCAGGTCTATTTTTGGTAATGTATTACAAGCCAGATGTAGCTTTGGCTTTTGATAGTGTTAACAAGACTATCATGCAAGAAGTGGAGTATGGTTGGCTTTGGCGTCATATGCACGGTGTGGCTGCTTCAGTTGTATTTTTAATCATATATATTCACATGCTAACAGGAATTTATTATGGCTCTTATAAAAGAGGCCGCGAAATGATTTGGATTAGTGGTATGCTTTTATTTGTTGTATTTTCAGCAGAAGCATTTAGTGGATATATGTTGCCTTGGGGGCAAATGAGCTTTTGGGCTGCTCAAGTTATTACTCAGCTTTTTGGTGGAATTCCTTTTATAGGTGATGCGTTGGTTATTTGGATAAGAGGAGATTTTGCAGTATCAGATCCAACTTTAACTAGATTTTTTATGTTACATGTATGTTTATTGCCTATCGTGATTTTAGCAATTATTGCATTTCACTTTTATTCTTTAAGAATTCCTCATGTAAATAATGAAATTTCAGAAGAAATTGATTTTGATTTAGAAGCTGAAAAATATTTAGCAGGTGATACAAAAGGTTCTAAAGTTATTCCTTTTTGGCCAGGATTTTTAGCTAAAGATTTCATGTATATTGCGCTATTTATGATTTTCTTCTTTTATTTGGTATGTTTTAAATTTAATTTTGCAATGGATCCAATCAACTTTGACCCAGCAAATTCTTTAAAAACACCTCCTCATATTTATCCTGAATGGTATTTCTTATGGAGTTATGAAGTTTTAAGAGGATTTTTCTTTGATGTTGGAAGCATTAAGGCTTTTGATATAGGACTTGCAGCATTTGGTATAGCACAAATTATTTTCTTCTTATTACCTTGGCTTGATAGAAGCGATGTTGTAAAACCAGCACACGAAAGACCAATGTTTTTTGTATGGTTTTGGGTGTTATTGATAGATTTAATTGTACTAACAGTTTATGGAAAACTTCCTCCAACAGGAATTAATGCTTGGATAGGATTTTACGCTTCTATGGTATTTTTACTATTATTGTTAGTAGTCTTACCAATTATTACTATCATGGAAAGAAAAAGGGGCTAATAATGAGAGAATTAAAAATATTTTTTGTAGTTGTCTTTTTCACAGGTTTAGTTTATTGGGGGGTTGAGCCTTATGCACATTCAGTGATGAATCCTCCTTCAACTCCGGTTAATTTTGACTTTGCAAAAGCTGATGCAGAATTTACCAAAGGTGAAGTTGCTTTAAAAGAAAAAGCAGCAGTGGATGCTAATGCTTCAGGAAGTGAAAAAGCTATAGCTAATGCTCAAAAAGCATTAGAGCTTGCAAAAAGTCAAGAAGAAGCTACTAAGCAATTATGGGAAAAAATCGCAAAAATCGATTTTAGCAAAGGTAATGCACAAAAAGGAAAAGAGCTTTTTGAAGGAAATTGTATTGCATGCCATGGTGTAAAAGCCACTGGAATTCCTGCTACTATCACAGATTCTTCTTTAGGTGTAACACCTCCTGATTTAAGTGATGCAGGTGCTATTTATGATGAGAAATTTTTAACTGCACTTATCATTGATCCGGTTAAAGCTTTACAAATTTCACATAAATTTAATGATGAAAATCCATTCTTAATGCCTGCTTATCCTTTAAGTGGCGATGAAACACAAGATAATCAAGATTTAGCAGATTTAATTGCATTCTTTAAAAATACAGCTAGTGAATATGAAAAAGAATTTGATGCAAAATTAAAAGCTGATTTAGAAGAAAAATATGCTAAAAATCAAGAGCTTTCAGAGCAAGCAAAAACAGCTTTAATTGCAAAAGAGTTTGATTTTGCTAAAAACAAACATACATTTGAAAATGCTTGTGGAAGATGCCATGATGTAAAATATGATGGCTTTGTTTCAAGCTCAAATATGAGTGATTTAAAAAATTATCTTGGTATGACACCTCCAGATTTATCTATGATGATTCGTTCTAAAGGTGCACATTATCTTGAAATCTTCATCAATGAACCTCAAAAGAAAATTCATGGAACTGCTATGCCAAGAGTTGGTTTGAATGAAAAAGCACAAACCCAAGTTATTAATTATCTTGAAAAAGTTGGTGATAGTAAAAAAGAAGAAAGAGAGCAAACAGGAATTTATATTATGATATTCTTTGCTATCTTAAGTATTTTTGCTATAGGTTGGAAAAGATCAGTTTGGTCTAAACTACACTAATTTACTCAAAGAACGCCTTATGGCGTTCTTTTTCTTCAATAATAAGCTAAATATAAAATAAAATTTGATATAATATTTTTTCATTTCACACGCATTAATTTCCTTATTAGGTTGCTTATGGGTTAAAGAATGCGGAGGAATAAACCTAATTATTTTATTTCAAGGAGAATTTCATGGTAAGCATGAGAGATTTATTAGAGTGTGGTGTACACTTTGGACACCAAACAAGAAGATGGAATCCAAAAATGAAAAAATTTATTTTTGGAGAAAGAAAAGGTATCTATGTAATTGATTTACAAAAAACACTTAGATACTTTAGATACACATATAACATCGTTCGCGATGCTGCTGCAGAAGGTAAAACAATTTTATTTGTTGGTACTAAAAAACAAGCTGGTGGAGCGATTAAAGAATATGCTGAAAAATGCGGTATGCCTTATGTAAATCATAGATGGCTTGGTGGTATGATGACTAACTTTGGAACTATCCGCCAATCGATTAGAAAATTAGAAGTTATAGAAAAAATGGAAGAAGATGGAAGCATTAAGCTTTTAACTAAAAAAGAAGCTTTAATGCTTACTAGAAAAAAAGAAAAATTACTAGCATATCTTGGTGGTATTAGATATATGAAAACCCAACCTGATATGATTTTTGTTATCGATACTGTTAAAGAAAAAATTGCAGTACAAGAAGCTAATAGATTAAAAATCCCTGTGGTTGCTCCACTAGATACAAACTGCGATCCTGACTTAGTAGATTTCCCAATTCCAGGAAATGATGATGCGATTCGTTCAGTTCAACTTTTCTGCCAAGAAATGGCTGAAGCAATCAATGAAGGTAAAGCTTTAAGAGAGCAAGATGGTGAAGCAAATGAAGAACAACCAATCTCTGAAGAAGAAAAAAAAGAAGTTTTAGAAGAAGCTATGAGTGAAGAAGATTTTGAAGGAGATAAAGAATAATGGCTGAAATCACTGCACAAATGGTAAAAGAACTGCGCGAAAGTACTGGCGCAGGTATGATGGATTGTAAAAATGCTTTAAAAGATACAGATGGTGATTTTGAAAAAGCAGTACAACTTTTAAGAGAAAAAGGACTTGGAAAAGCTGATAAAAAAGCCGATCGTTTAGCTGCTGAAGGTTTGGTAAGTGTAAAAGTAAGCGATGATTTAAAATGCGCAACTGTAAGTGAAATCAATTCAGAAACTGATTTTGTTGCTAAAAATGAACAATTTATTGCTTTAACAAAAGATACAACAGCACATATTCAAGCTAAAAGCCTTCAAAATGTTGAGCAGTTGCATTCAAGTGAGATTAATGGTGTTAAATTTGAAGAATATTTAAAAAATCAAATTGCAACTATAGGTGAAAATTTAGTTGTAAGAAGATTTGCTACTGTAAAAGCTGGAGCTAGTGGAGCAGTAAATGGTTATGTTCATTCTAATGGACGCGTGGGTGTTATTATTGCTGCAGCTTGTGATAGTGAAGCTACGGCTAATAAGTGTGGAGAATTTTTAAAACACCTTTGTATGCATATTGCTGCAATGAAACCAAGTTATTTATCTTATGAAGAGCTTGATATGGATTTTGTAGAAAATGAATATAAAGCTTTAGTTGCAGAGTTGGAAAAAGAAAATGAAGAAAGAAGAAGATTAAAAGATCCTAATAAGCCAGAGCTTAAAATTCCAAAATTTGCAAGTAGAAAGCAATTAACTCAAGAGATAATCCAAGAAGCTGAAGAAGCTATTAAAGCTGAACTTCAAGCACAAGGAAAACCAGAAAAAATTTGGCCTAACATTATCCCAGGTAAACTAAATAGCTTTATAGCGGATAATTCTCAGCTTGATGGTAGACTTACCCTAATGGGACAGTTTTATGCGATGGATGATAAAAAAACTGTCGAGCAAGTAATTGCAGAAAAAGAAAAAGAATTTGGTGGAACTATTAAAATAGTAGAATTTATTCGTTTTGAAGTGGGCGAAGGTCTAGAAAAGAAAACTGAAGATTTTGCTGCTGAAGTTGCTGCGCAAATTGGTTAAAAATGGAACTTTTAAAAGCGGAAAATTTAAGCCATAGTTTTGATATTCCGCTTTTTGAAAATCTAAATTTTACTTTAAATGCAAAAGATTGTATTGCAATATGTGGAAGTAGTGGGTGTGGCAAATCTACTCTTTTACATATTTTATCTACCTTGTTAAAACCTCAATCAGGAAAAGTTTTTTATAATAATCAGGATTTGTATTCCTTAAATGATGAAGCTTTATTAGAAATTCGCAGAAAAGATTTTGGGATTATTTTTCAAATGCATTATTTATTTAAAGGTTTTTTAGCTTTTGAAAATATAGAGCTTGCAAGTATTTTGAGTAGGCAAAATATCGATTATGAGTTATTAAAAAAACTTGATATTGTTGATTTAATGAATCAAAAGATCACAAAATTAAGTGGTGGACAGCAGCAACGAGTAAGTATAGCTAGAGTTTTAAGTAAAAGACCAAAAATCATTTTTGCTGATGAGGCTACTGGTAATTTAGATTTTAAAAATGCTTTAAATGTGTTAGATATTTTGATTAGTTATGTCAAAGAAAATAATGCAGCTTTAGTTTTTGTGACTCACGATCAAGAACTTGCTAAAAAATGTGATAGGATTTATCATTTAAGTAATTATGGAATTTGTTAAATATTTAGGCGATGAAAATGTTGTAATTTTCATGCTTTTATTTGCCAGAATGAGTGGATTAATAGTATTTTTCCCTTTTTTTTCTCACAATAGTATACCTTTGGTAGTAAAAACAACTTTAGCTTTATTTTTAACAATGTTTTTATATCCTTTGGCAAAACTTGAAAATAATACACCTGATTCTTTTTTTATTTTGTATCTTTTAAGTGAAGTGCTTTTTGGGATGGTTGCAGGTTTAATTTTACAAATGATTTTTGCCATTTTACAAATGGCAGGTGAGCAAATTTCTTTTACCATGGGTTTTTCTATGGCTAGTATTTTAGATCCAGCTACAGGTGCTAATACTCCAGTAATTTCTCAAGTTTTAAATTTGCTTGCATTGTTGGTTTTTTTAGCATTTGATGGTCATCATTTGGTATTGCTTTTTATATCTAGTTCATTAGATTATATTAGTTTGGGTGGATTTTATCCGCACGAGAATTTAATGCTTTATTTGAATAAAGCTATGGTAAATATCTTTGTGCTCGGTTTTTCTATGGCTTTTCCTATTTTAGCAATATCTTTATTATCAGATGTTATTTTTGGTATGCTTATGAAAACTATGCCACAATTTAATCTTTTAGTGGTAGGTTATCCTATCAAGATATTTTTATCTTTTGCAGTGCTTATTGCTATTTTACTCATCATGATGCAGTATTTTAAAAATTTAATGTTAAAAAGTTTTGAGCATATGGAGTTATTGTTTTTCAATATATAAGCAATAAATAATTAAAAATGTTTTAAAATAATACATTTCTTTAACTTGGGAGATGACAGATGAAGGTTGTGCTGATAAATTCTAATGTAGCTGTTTCAAAATTAATTAGCTTGGGGGTTCAAAAACTAGGTTATGAATTTGAAGAGCTTGCAAATGCTGAAGAACTTGAAGACTTTTATGATATTATCATCATAGATCATGATATTGAAGCCAATTTAGATGAATTGAAAAGTAAATGTAATAGATTGATTTATTTATTGCCTAGAAACCAAGAGCAAGTAGAAGGCGTAGAGTGTTTATATAAGCCTTTTTTACCGACTGATTTTATAGAACTTTTGGGTAATGAAAAAACTTTAAGTGAAAGTAAGGATAGCACTTTAGAAGAAGATGAATTGAGTTTTGATGAGGATGTTTTAATTGATAAAGATATGCCTTTAGATGGAAATGAACTTTTGGCTGGTATTGATTTGTCTGAGCATGAAGAAAGTTTAAGTGAAGATGATTTAAATCTGCAAGAAGATTTTTTTGAAGAAAATTTAGATAATTCATTAGAAGTTGAAGATAAATCTAAATTATCAAATGAAGCTGATATTGACAAGGAATTAGATGATAAGTTAACATTAGTAGATGAACAACATGAAGAAAATATAGAAGAAAATATAGAAGAAAATATAGAAGAAAATATAGAAGAAAATATAGAAGAAAATATAGAAGAAAATATAGAAGAAAATATAGAAGAAAATATAGAAGAAAATATAGAAGAAAACCCCGCCGAATTTGATTCTCTTGATGATTTACCTATGGTTGAAGAAATGAGCGAAAAAGAGATGAGTTTTGATGATTTACCTGAAGATGCTCAATTTATTGGTGAAGCAAAAGATGATGATAGTGTTGCAGAAGAAAATGAACCTTTAGTAGAAGAGGTTTTTGAAGATGAAAGTATAGATGATTTTCAACCAGAAGAGGAGTTAAGCACTCAAGATAAAATAAAAGAAGAATTAGCTGCTATTGATGAACTAGATGAAGAATTTGGTGATATTGATGAGAATTTAATGAGTGATTTTGATATGCAGGATTTAAGTGAGGGTGAAGATTTACAAATGAAATCACAAGCCGATGTGAATGAGGAAAATATAGAGGAAAATATGAGTGAAGTTTTAGATAAAACGCAAGATGAATTTGCAAATTTAAACGAAAATGATATTATGTTAGCTTTAGGAGAAGAACTTGCTCCAGCTATTGTAGAAAAGAAAGAAATAAGCAAGGTAAACACTGAAGAAAAAGCAGAGAATTTACAAGAAGATGAAATGGTAAATGAGCTTAGTAAAAGCATAGCTCAAACTATCACTTCGAGTATTACCGATGATACTTTAAAAGCAGCCTTAAAAGGCATGAAAATGAATATAAACATTAACATAAGCTTTGATGAGGATAAACATTGAGTGGTCAAATTTTAATCATCTCAGGGCCAAGTGGAGCAGGTAAGAGTACCTTGCTTCAAAGGCTTTTTAAAGAAAAAGATAATATTTATTTTTCTATTTCAAGTACAACAAGAGCTCCTAGAGAAAATGAAAAAAATGGAGTAGATTATTTTTTTATTAGCGAAGAAGAATTTAAACAAGGTATAGAAAAAGGTGATTTTTTAGAATGGGCTTTGGTACATAAAAATTATTATGGCACTTCGTTAATCCCTGTGAAAAAAGCATTACAAGAGGGTAAAAGTGTCATTTTTGATATCGATGTGCAAGGTTTTTGTATAGCTAAAGAAAAAATGCCTGAATATATTACTTCTGTTTTTATTACAACTAAAAATAAAAAAGAACTTGAAAAAAGATTGCTTAAGCGAAATACTGATAAAATAGAAGATATTAGCAAAAGATTGGAAAATGCTAGTGATGAAATGGCTTATTTGGATCGATATGATTTTTTAATCATAAATGATGATCTTGAAAAAAGCTATAGGGAGTTAGAAGCGGTTTTTGAAGCTTCAAAATTAAAAAGTACAAAACATGATTTAAAACAAATTCAAATTCAATGGAATAAAGGAGAATAAAATGCATATGCCAAGCGGAACTCAATGGTTGATTATATTACTTATAGTAGTGTTACTTTTTGGTGCAAAAAAAATTCCAGAGCTTGCTAAAGGCTTAGGAAAAGGTATTAAAACTTTTAAAGATGAAATGAATACAGAAGATGATAAAAAAATCGTTCAAGAAGATGCGCAAAAAATTGAAAAAATCAATGAAAAAGATGTTCTTGTAAAAGAAAATAACGAAGAAGTAAAAAAAGCTTAAGGCAATACATTGAAAACTTTAGTTTATAAAGAAATTAAAGAAAAATTAGGAAGAGATTTTATCTTAGAAAATCCCAAGAATAAAAATCTAGCTCATTTTGCCACGCCTTTGGCTTTTTCTTTGGCTAAAGAATTAAAGCAAAATCCTATGATAATTGCCAATGATATTGTTGCTAAGTTAAAAGATTGTGATTGTTTTGAAAGTGTAGAGGCTTTAAATGGTTATGTAAATTTTAAACTTTCAAAAGCTTTTTTAAATTCTTTGGCTACGCAAGCTTTGGGCGATAGTGAAAATTTTGCAAAAGATGATAAAAAAGAGCAGAGTTTTTTACTTGAATATGTGAGTGCAAATCCGACAGGACCTTTACACATAGGACATGCTAGAGGGGCTATTTTTGGTGATACTTTAACTAGAGTTGCTAGGCATTTAGGGTATAAATTTGATACAGAATATTATGTCAATGATGCAGGTAATCAAATTTATCTTTTAGGTCTTTCTATATTACTTGCAGTAAAAGAGCATTGTTTAAAAGAGCAAGTTCAATATCCTGATGAGTATTATAAAGGCGAATATATCGTAGATGTAGCAAAAGAAGCTTTTGTTGATTTTGAAAAAGATTTCTTTGTAGAAGAAAACATTCCGCAATTAGCACTTTGGGCTAAGGATAAAATGCTTAAAATTATCAAGCAAAATTTGGCCGATGCTAAGATATTTATTGATACTTATGTGAGCGAAACAAGTTATTATAATGAATTAGAAAATACCTTAAAAGCTTTAAAAGAGCATGGTGGTACTTATGAACAAGATGGTAAAATCTGGCTTGCATCAAGTGCTAAAGGCGATGAAAAAGATCGTGTGATTATTAAAGATGATGGAAAAGGAACTTATCTAGCTGCTGATATAGTTTATCATAAAGATAAAATGAGCCGTGGTTATGATAAGTGTATTAATATATGGGGAGCTGATCATCATGGCTATATAGCTAGAATGAAAGCTGCTATGGAATTTTTAGGTCATGATAGTCAAAATCTTGAAATTATCTTAGCGCAAATGGTTTCATTATTAAAAAATGGTGAGCCTTATAAAATGAGCAAAAGAGCAGGAAATTTCATCTTAATGGGTGATGTTTTAGAAGAGCTTGGCAGTGATGTGTTAAGATATATTTTTATTAGTAAAAAATGTGATACACATTTAGAGTTTGATGTAGATGAGTTTAAAAAAGAAGATAGCTCTAATCCTGTGTATTATATTAATTATGCTCATGCTAGAATTCATCAAGTATTTGCTAAAGCAGGTAAGAGTGTAGATGATGTTATGCATGCTAAATTTGAGAGTTTAAATGAAGATGGTATGAATCTTTTATTTGAAAGTTTAAATTTAAAAGCAGTGCTTAATGACGCATTTGAGTCAAGAGCCTTGCAAAAAATTCCTGATTATTTAAAAAATTTAGCTTCTTTATTTCATAAATTTTATAATGAAAATAAAGTAGTTGGCTCAGATAATGAAGATGAGCTTTTAAAACTTTTTGCCGTATGTGCTTTAAGTGTTAAAACAGCTTTTGCGCTTATGGGGATAGAAGCAAAAAATAAAATGAATCACGATTAATTTTGATCGTGATTTTTACTTTTTTTAATACTTCTTGTCATCATAAAGCTTTGCTCAAAAAATAAAAGCAAAGTCACACTTACTCCTACTGCTAAGGCTAGTGTTACTGAAAGTGTTGTAAAAAAATGATCAAAAAATTGAATCAAGAAATTAGTCTTTTCGCTAATATCTTCTGAGCGTATAAAAGAAATTAAATACAATATGGCCTTATATGCATAAATTCCAGGTATCATAGGAATGAGAGCGGGAAAAGCTATGATTTCAGCAGGTGTTTTAAAAATCTTAGCTAAAAATAAACCAAGACAACCTATACTAAAAGAAGCTATAAAGGTTGCAATAGCCAAGGTTTGAAAGCCAAAATATCCCATCAAGGTAAAGCGCATACCATGAGCTATAGCGGCTAATATGGCTGAGAGTATGAGTGTTTTAAAGGGTGGATTACACACATAAGCAAAACCAAAACCTGTTAAAGCTGCAAAAAACATATCCCAAAGTATAGAAGAATAATCAATCATCTTAAAGTCCCAAAATCATTAATACCAAGAGTAGTGTAAATTCCAATGGCAATACAGCATACTAATATTGCCACACTAATAATACGACTAAGTCCCATAAGTATATGATCTTTTAAAATGTCTATAACGGAGTTTATAAAATAAACCCCAGGAATTAAATACAATATACTAGAACCCAAAGCAACATTAGCTTCTTGCACGAGTTTTAAATCCACCCCAAAAAATACAATAAAAGAGGATAAAAAAGAACAAATAATGTATTGAATTCTTAAATCAATTTTTATTCTAGTGAGTAAAACTCTTAAGCTAAAACCTACTAAAGTAGCTAAAAATACAAATAAACAGCCATAAAAATCTCCTCCAAATAGCTTGCAAAATGCTGAATTTGCCACTGATACTAAAAATAAATTCGCTAAAAAAGGATTTCTTGTGCTTTGTTTGAGTTTTAAAAGAGAAAATTTAGCTTCTTCTAGGTTGTATTTACGATCATGAATTTGCCAGCTTAATGCACTAAGCTCTAAAATAAGTTTAAAGTTAATGTGATTGTGTTTATTAGGTATGATATAGGTTCTTTGTATGGAATTATCATCTTTATCAAAAATATTTAGTGTGGTATGGTGAAAGAAAAAATTCATGTTAATCTCATAACCATATGCATTAGCTATCCTTCCAACGCACTTTGCTACTCTTGCTGTGTAAGTTCCAGCACTTAGAAAAACACTAATGTATTCGATTAAAAAATCCGTTAAATTTTGAATAGATGGCTTTTGCATAACCTTTTTTCTTTGAAATAATTTTTATAAGATTTTATCAAAAATCAAATATAAAATCATATAAATTTAAATGTTTTTAGAAAAATATATATTAAATTAAAGAAAATAATAAAATACCTAGCTAATGAAACTAGGTATTTAAAAATGAAATTTTAAGATATCTTTTTTCTTTTTTGGATATAGATATAAATAGCCACAATCATAGTGGCAAAAATAATACAAGCTACAATAACAAAATGCAAATATTCTTTGATTAAATCTTCATTTTTACCTAAAACATAGCCTAATATAAGCAAAATTAAACACCAAATTCCAGCCCCTAAACTAGTATAAAATATAAACTTTTTCAAATTCATTCTTGCTAATCCTGCAGGTAAAGAAATATACTGACGCAAACCAGGGATTAATCTACCACTAAAGGTTGATATCTCACCATGTTTGTTAAAAAAGGCCTCAAATTGAGCAAATTTTGCTTCATTAACTCCAAAATATTTGCATATTTTCAAAAGAACTTCCCGTCCTAAAAAATAACATAAATAATAATTAAGCAAAGCTCCTAAAAGAGCTCCAAAAGTCCCACAAAGCAGACATAGCCAAAAGTTAAGTTCATTTTGATGGGCTAAATATCCAGCAGGTATCATCACTACTTCACTGGGAAAAGGAAAAAAGGAACTTTCTACAAACATAAGAAAAATAATCCCCCAATAACCCCAATCTTTTGCAAGAGTGAGTAAAAAATCTATAATATCACCAAGCATAAATAACCTTTATTTTTTAAGCTAATGATATAAGTTTAGTTTTAATGTTTTAAAAATACAACATCGCTTTTGCACAAATGACTATTAAAATACATAAAATCAATGCAATCAAGTGAGATTTCAAAGGATCTTTTCTTTTTAAAACTTTTATAAAAAATAAAGAATAAAAAGTCAAAGCTAGCATTGTTATTAATAATAAAAGCTTGATAAATAAAAATATGCCAAAATTACTCGCAAAAAAATCCCAAAAAGAGTTAATTTCATAAAAGCTCAAAAGATAAAATCCACTTAGTAAAAGTAAGATAAAAATACCAGCAAAAATAAAAATACTTGATTTAGTATAGGCTTTTTTGATTTTATCACAATCTTCTTTGTTTGCGTGTTGATAAGCAAAGCGATAAACACATACATCAAAAAATACATAGGCTATAAAAAATACAGCGCAAATAAGATGAATACAAATAAAAATAAAATGCATAATTAATCTCCTTAAAAATCATAGCACAATTTTAAGGAGATGTAAAATTAAAGTTTTTCTAAAATTTGGATAGTTTTGATTTTATCTCCTGCTCTAATGCTATCTAGTACTTCCAAACTTTCTTTATCTTCAGGGTTAATTTGCCCAAAGATAGTATGCACTCCGTCTAAATGAGGCTGTGGGCTGTGACAAATGAAAAATTGCGATCCGCCTGTATCTCTGCCAGCGTGAGCCATAGATAAGCTACCTCTTAAGTGCTTGTGTTTTTGATCGTCACATTCACATTCTATCTCATAGCCAGGGCCACCTGAGCCTATACCATAAGGACAACCACCTTGTATCACAAAATTTGGAATCACGCGGTGAAAAACAAGCTCATCATAAAAACCATCATTGGCTAAGTTGGCAAAATTACACACAGTTTGCGGTGCTTCATCAGGAAATAATTTTAATTTTATATCACCTTTTTCGGTGCTAATGATAGCAAAATTGTATTTTTTTGCATTTTTTGTGTCGATTTTTTTAAGCATTTTTTGATCCTATTCTATATTAGTATAAACTGCTTGTACATCATCATCATCTTCTAATTTATCAAGCAATTTTTCAATATCAAGAAGTTGTTCTTCGCTAAAATTTACAGGATTGTTTGCAAGATATTCAAGTCCTGCTTTTTTAAGCACTAAACCTTTTTTTTCTATGGCATTGCTAAGCTCACCAAAAGCAATGTAATCACCTATAATTAGTAATTCCTCTTCATTTTGTTCAAGCTCTTCAAGTCCTGCATCAATGAGTTCAAGCTCAAGTTCTTCTAAATCTCCATCATATTTTTCAAGATGAAAAACAGCTTTGTGTGAAAACATAAAAGTTAAAGAGCCATTTTGTAAAATTTCTCCACCATTTTTGCTAAAAATCGCTTTTACATTGGCTACTGTACGTGTAGGATTATCACTCATGCACTCAACAATGATTAAAGCTCCATGTGCTGCTTTTCCTTCATAGTGGATATTTTTAATATCAGCACTATCTTTTCCACTTGCTCTTTTAATAGCTGCATCGATATTGTCTTTTGGCATATTATTAGCTTTTGCAGTAGCTATGGCACTACGAAGCTTTGGATTCATATCAGGATCAGCTCCGCCTTCTTTTGCTGCTACTTGTATAGCCTTTGCAAGTTTTGGAAAAAGTTTGCTCATTTTATCCCATCTTGCTTCTTTAGAGGCTCTGCGATATTCAAACGCTCTTCCCATAAATTCTCTCTTTCTTATATTGTTTTAAAGTTAAAAGTATAAACTAAGAAGTCTAAATTTGATTTTAAAGGAGTAAAAGAGTGATCAGAAAAGCTAGAAAAGATGATGTTAAAAAATGCATACAATTGCTTGCTTTAGCAATGGATCATTTTATATACAAACTTAGTGGTTATAATGATCATCAAAAAGCCATAGAGGTTTTAGAAAATTTCTTCACTCAAGAAAATAATCGTTTAAGCTATGAAAATATATATGTTTATGAAGAAGATAGGGAAATTTTAGGTGCGATTTGTTTTTATGATGGGGCTTTGGCGGATGAGCTAGATAAGCCTTTAAATGAGCATTTAGAATTTTTAGGAATCAATGAAAAAGTTTTAAAAGAATGTGAAAATGAGTTTTACTTAGATAGTATTTGTGTGGATGAAAAAGCAAGAGGAAAAGGTATTGCTAAGAAATTGATTGAATGTGCTTTCAATGAAGCTTTAAAAAATGGTAAAAAGCTTTCATTAATCGTAGAAGATGAAAATATAAATGCAAAAATGCTTTATGAAAAAATGGGCTTTAAATTTATAAAAAATAAAATTTTTCACTCTCATAAATATGAATACAGAGAAAAAGGAGAATAAATGATTATAAAAACTAAAAATATTAATTGTCAAAGTTGTGTAAATTTAATCAAAGCTTCATTAGAAGATAAATTTGGTGCTATGCAAATAAATGTTGAAACAAAAAGCATAGAGATTGATTTAAAAGCAGAACAAGTTGAAGAGTTCAAAAAACAATTGCAAGATTTAGGTTTTGAGATAGATGAAGCATGAGTTAAAATTAAAAATAGGCAATATGACTTGTGTTAATTGCTCTAATGCTATAGAAAAAGTTTGTGCAAAAATTGATGGAGTCGAAGATGTAAGTGTTTCTTATGTCAATTCTAGCGGGGTGTTTTTGCTTAAAGATTTATCCTTGGAAGTAAAAATCAAAGAAAAAATCAAAGCTTTGGGTTTTGAGATATTACAAGAAGAGCAAAATTTATACGAGTTTAAACTCAAAGAGCTTAAAAATATGAAAACAAAGCTTATCATGAGTATAATTTTAAGCTTTATTGTGATGTATTTTGAAATGTTTGTTCAAGGAAATGTTTCTGCTTTAATTCAAATGTTTTTATCTATGGTAACGATTTTTTATTGCGGAAAAGGTTTTTTTATCCACGCTCTTAAAGGATTAAGACATAAAAATTTAGATATGAACACTTTGATATCCTTAGGTGCCTTTACTTCTTTTGTATATTCTTTTTTTGTGTATTTTGAGGTATTTAGCAAAGATGGTTATTTGTATTTTAGTGGCGGAGCGATGATTATAAGCTTTGTTTTATTAGGTAAATACTTAGAAGAAAAGGCTAAATTTAAATCCTTAGAGTATCAAAATAAATTAAAAAACATAGATATTAAAAAAGCTAATATAATCTTAGAAGATGGAAGTATAAAAAGCATACCCAGTGCTTTTGTAAAAGAAAATGATGTGATTTTAGTAAAAGAGGGTGAAAGCGTTGTCGCTGATGGGGTGATTATAGCGGGTGAAGCTGAGGTTGATGTGAGTTTTTTAACAGGAGAGTTTTTACCACTTTTAAAAAAGCAAGATGATGAGATTTTAGCAGGAAGTGTGTTGGTTAATGGAAGTTTAAAGATTAAAGCTAATAAAAAGGCGATTGAAAGTTCATTAGAACAAATCAAAGATCTTGTTTTTAAAGCAGGTAATGTCAAAACACCTTTAGCAAATTTAGCTAATAAGATTTCAGCTTATTTTGTAGCTTGTATTATAATTTTATCACTTTTTGTGTTTGCTTTTTGGTATTTTAAAGAAGGAATTAATGCAGCGTTTTTACATGCTTGTGCTACGCTTTTGATCTCTTGTCCTTGCGCTTTGGGCTTAGCAACCCCTATAGCCATAGTTAGTGCTTTAGCAAATGGAGCAAGAAATTTTATCTTAGTGAAAAATCCAGCAGTGCTAGAGAATTTAGCTAGTATAAAACTTGCTATTTTTGATAAAACGGGCACTTTAAGTCAAGATGATTTAAGTGTTTATAAGCATGATCTAACTCAAGAAAATTTTCAAAAACTCACGCAAATTGAAAATTTAAGCTCACACCCAATCGCAAAGGCTTTTACTAAAGAATTGAATGCAAATTTAAATTTGCAAGGAAAATTAAGTGTTTTAGTGGGTAGTGGTTTGCTTTATGAGGAAAATGAAGATAAATATTTAATAGGCAATGAAAAATTAATGCTTGAAAATGGTGTTGATATACAAAAAAGCAAACAATTTTTGCAAGAATTTGAAGATCAAGCACCTATATGTTTGTATTTTGCAAAAAATAAAATTTGTCTTGGTGGGGTTTGCTTGAAAAATGAACTTAAAAACGAAGCTAAAGACTTGATAGTAAATTTAAAGCAAAAAGGTGTAAAAAGTATTATTTTAAGCGGTGATAATAAAAAAAGTGTTGCCAAAATAGCAAATGAGCTTAATATCGATGAGTATTATTCTGACTTAAAACCCGAGCAAAAGCTTGATTTTATAAAAGAAAAAATTAAAAAAGAAAAAGTGCTTTTTATAGGAGATGGTATCAATGATGCTCCTGCTTTAAATTTAGCTAGTGCAAGCATAAGTTTTTCCAAAGCAAGTGAGCTTGCTAAAAAAAGTGGAGATTTGATTTTAATAAAAGATGATTTATCTTTAATAGCTTATTGTTTTGAGCTTTCTCAAAAAACTAAAAATATCATCAAGCTCAATCTTTTTTGGGCTTTTATTTATAATGCTTTGTGTATTCCTATTGCAGCAGGTTTTGTGCCATTTATAAGTCTTAGTCCGCATTTGGCAGCTTTGGCAATGTGTTTTAGTTCAGTAACAGTTGTACTAAATTCTTTAAGATTACGTTAGGTATTTAAGTTTATTTAATATTTTCTATAATATATTAATATAAATTTAACAAAAAGGAGTACTAGAATGAATTGCAACTGCGGTTTTTCTATGATGAATATAGTAAGATATTCTAAAATGATTATCTTGCTTACAGTTGCCTCTTTAGCGGCTATTGTTGTTTTTGGTAATATAACTGATTACAATTCAAATTTTCAATTTGTAAAACATGTTATGAGCATGGATACCAAACCTGATTATTTAGGTAATGCTATTGTTTATAGAGCTATTACAAATTCTACTATTCATCATATTGCCTATATTTTTATTATTTGTTTTGAAGTCTTTATTATGTTAACTGCTTTAAAAGGCGCTTTGGATATGTTTAACGCAAGAAATTCAGATGCAAAAACTTTCCATGAAGCTAAAAAATTTGGAATCATTGCTTTAACTTGTTGTTGTTTACTTTGGTTTTTTGGCTTTCAAGTAGTGGCTGCAGAATGGTTTGGTATGTGGATGAGTAAAACTTGGAATGGCTTACCTGATGCTACTAGATTAGTAACTTATATGCTTTTAGCTTTAATTTATATTAGCATCAAAAACGATGATTGATTCATCAAACTCCTAAAAAGGAGTTTGATTTTATAGTTCATTAACAGCGCGATATGCTTGATCAATTGCTGCGTGCATATAAGCATCCCAATCAGCATCTGAATTTGCTATAACGATATTACCAAAAGGTTTTCTTGCAAGTTCTATAGTTTTTTGCGCTTCTTCACTATCATCAAAAAGACTGTTTTCTGTATATGAATAACAATGCCCCCAACGATTTACAACTATAGCCTTAATGTCTCTTTCATGGTCAAATCCAGCCGAGCCTAACATGCCTTGAAGTTGATCGCGAACGATTTTTTCATGTTCTTCAAAACTCATAGTGAATAATAAATTTCTACCCACTCTAGCTCTATCTCTTGCATCCATTCCTTCAAGGTCGATTCCTTGCATAGAAGCAAATACTAAAGGCGAGCATACCATATGAACACAAATAGGCTTTTTAGGATCTCTTGGGTGATGGTATCCTCCCATATCCACAGGATAATCAAGTTTAGTTCTAGCATAAGGCATTTTTGGTGAATAAATTTCATGTACTCCAAGTTTTATAAATGGTTCCCAGTTACTTATAATAACATTTGTGTGTAAAAGTGATGTTTTTACGTTTTTACTCAAAGCATCTTTTTGATCTTGTGGCATGCTTGGTACTATGTATGGAATCATACTATTATAATTTGCCATTACAACTTTTTTAGCTTTTACTCTATAATTTTTGCCTTTATTAACATAAGTTACCAAAGCTCCATCTTTTGTGTTTTCTACATTGATAACAGTGCTGTTTAATCTTAAACGCACTTTGTTTTTAGCAAGATCAAGTTTAGAATAATCAAAATGAGCTAGAGTAACTTCATCCATATCTTTGCCTTTTTTAGATACATCAGGAATTAATCTTCTAACCATTAATCTAGCAACAGTAGCATTACCATCAGCGCAGTGGTGGATGTATGGCTCTTCCATTTCAGCTAATGCTTCTCCCTCGATTGGATCAAGTCCAAGTTTGTCAAAACCAGGTAAAAATGAAGCTCTAGCATCTTCACAAGAAACAGCATCAATACCTAAAGCCAAAAAGTCATCTGTCATACCTTCAAAGAATTTTACAGCTTGCGGTGAAAGCTTAACTTTTTCTTCTAAGAATTTTTTATAGCTTGTTTTAGCCACATACTCATCTCTTTGCTCTTTTGTCAAGCCTTTTAAATAGTCTTTTTCGCTTTTAAATAAAGCAATTAAATCTTTTTTATCTTTTTCATTAAGAGGAAAATCACCTATAAAAGCTTCAACACTTCTACCATTATGTCTTCCCTCAGGAATATCATCGCAAATTACTTTTCTAGGGTTGCCACTTACGACCTTATCTATTCCAAATTCAGCCTTAGAAAAATACACACCCCTGCTAAGATTTAAATCAGGATAAAAATTTACATCAAAACGTTTAGCAAGCTCATCAATATCCACACCCAAAGATGATAATAAATCTACTACTTCTTTAGAATATAACGCCTTTGGTGATTGAAATGTTTCGCTACCACCATAACTTAAAATAGTACCATCTTCTAAATCTATTTCATTTCTTCTAGCATGTCCACCAAAATCATCATGATTATCAAGGATAAGAATTTTTTTATCTTTTCCAAATTTGTTTTGATAAAAACAGGCAGCTGCTAAACCACTAATTCCAGCTCCAACTACAACCAAATCATATTCTTGTTTAGGTTTGATAGCGCTAAAGTCAAATTTTTCACCATCTCTTAGCATATGTGCAAATTCATAACTTGCATTATTGCTACCCCTTAGTCCAAGCCATTTTGGAGGATAGTATTCTTTGGTAAAATCTTCGATTTTGGCTTCTTTACCATATAATACTTGCAAAGGAGTCATTCCTGCAAGTATAGTTAAAGCCATTCCGTTTAAAAAATCTCTTCTTTGCATGATTGTCCTTAAAATAAGATATATCAAGTCTTATTTTAAGAATATATTTATATATTTACTCTTAAAAGTGTTTCATTTGAATATAAATTTTTATAAAAAAGTTACTTTTTTTCTCTTTTTATAGTTTTTATATAGTTTAATAAGTAGAAAAATCAAGGCTAGACTTAAAGCTAAAAAATGTGGAATTTGTGGTATTTTTGCAGATAAAAAATAATGCCAAGTTGCTAGTAAAAAGCAAAAATATCCAAGTTTTCTTATTTTACTCATTTTTTTAAAAAACTTAAATGAGCTTATAAACATAAATGTGAGTATAAAAAAGCTTACAAAACCACTAAATTCTAAATTTTTACTAAAAGTATCTTTGAAAAAAAGTATTAAATCTAAATTTTTTCCAAAAGCAAAATAATTAAAAAAGTGAATCAGAGCCCAAAAAAATGCATAAAAACCTAAAAATTTAGGGTAATCTTTTGTGTGTTTATACTTTAAAAGTGAAAAAAACAGGCTCAATCCAAAAAAGATTAAGCCGAATATACCACTATAAAAATATACAGATTTTACAATATCAAATTCTTGCATGATTTGATAAATACTAAAAATAATACTTAAAGCAAAGGCTAAAAATCCACAGATATTATAAACTTTTTTGCTCATTAAAAATTAACCTTTAAATCCATATCTTTATACAAATGTGCTACTTCTTTTTCATAGCCATTAAACATTTGTGTAGGCTTGGTGAAAAAATCTCCCAAGGGACGCTCATTTGCTTGAGACCATCTTGGATGAGAAACATTTGGATTAACATTGGCATAAAATCCATATTCTCTAGGGTTTGCTAGCTCCCATGTAGTTTTAGGTTGTTCTTTGGTAAATTCTATTTTTACAATAGATTTTATACTTTTAAAGCCATACTTCCATGGAACTACAAGACGAATCGGCGCTCCATTTTGTCCTAATAAAGGCTTTTTATACATACCCACAGCCATAAGCGTTAGTGGATGCATAGCCTCATCTAATCTTAAGCCCTCTACATAAGGATAATCAAGAGTTGGGAAAAATGAAGCTTGATCGGCAAATTGATTTTTATCAAAAAGAGTGGTAAATTTTATAAATTTAGCCTCACTTTTGACTTTGCATTTTTCTATTAAAGCACGCAATTCAAAACCAACCCAAGGCACTACCATAGACCAAGTTTCAACACAACGAAATCTATAAATTCTCTCTTCTAAAGGAAAAGCCAATAAATCTTGCATGGTTAAAGTCAAAGGCTCTTCAACTTCCCCGCTAACTTCTATTTTCCAGCCGTTTGTGTTAAAATTTTTCGCAAGCTCTACGGCTCTTTTTTTATCAGTAGAAAATTCATAAAAATTTACATAATTAGTCGCAATTTTTTCATCGCTAAGTTTTAATTTTTCATTATTAGGATCAGGAAAGAAATTTAATGCCATCAATTCAGATTGAACTAAGGCTGAACTAACTAAAGCTCCAGCACCTAGTTTTAAAAAATGGCGTCTTTTTTTATATAATTGTTCGTTTGTGATATTCATAATTTTCCTTTATAAGTTTTGTGATATTAAAACATATAAAGGAAAATAAAAGGATAATTTTTATTATATAAAAAAATATTTTTAAAAAATTATCTCACTGTTTTCAGATAGAGCAGGGTTGTTTTTTGGAAATGGAGAGGTATTGGTATAATATTCTCTTTGCTTTTCATAAATTCCTTGATAAACTCCTTTTGGAATGATAAATTTTCTAGCACTATCAGGATAAAGTTCTAAGTATTTTGTTAAAAATTCTTTAAAAACCGGAGCAGCGGTTCTTGCGCCACCTTCGATTTGTTTCATAGGTTTATTATCATCATTTCCATACCAAATGATAGCTTCTATTTCAGGAGTCAAGCCACAAAACCACGCATCTATGCTTTTATTTGAAGTACCTGTTTTTCCAGCTATTTCAATCCCTTCTACTCTAGCATTGCGTCCAGTGCCTTTTTTAACAACATTTTGCATCATATCATTGACTAAAAAGGCTTGTTCGGGTTCGCTGATTTTTCTTTCTCCTGAATTAAATTCTACTACTATTTTGCCATTTTTATCAATTACTCTTTTAATGAGTATTAAATCTTTTTGCACGCCATAGTTTCCAAATACTGTATAAAGTTTAGCATAGTCATAAATAGAAATTCCAAAGCTACCCAAAACTATAGATAAATCAACCGGTATATTCTCAAAGCCCATAAATTGAAGTTTATCATGGATCACATCAAGTCCTAGGGCAAGAGCTAAATTTATGGTAGCTAGGTTTCTTGATCCAGTTAATGCTTCTTTTAAGCTTATAAGCCCTAGAAATTTTCCACCGTAATTTTTAGGTTTCCAGTCTTTCTCATCTTCTTTGGTACTTTCAAAAATTCTTGAAATATCAGCAACCTTGCTCATAGGAGAATAACCCATGTCAATAGCAATTTGGTATAAAAAAGGTTTAAAAGAACTTCCAGGCTGTCTTAAACTTTGAGTAGCGCGGTTGAAATTACTTTTTGTATAATTTACTCCACCTACTAAGGCTAATATATCTCCATTTTGGTGATTTGCTACTATCATAGCTCCATTAAGTGTGCTTAAATTTGCATCTTTGTCTCTTTTAACTATTTCATCATAGCCAAATTTTAAAGCTTCTCTTGCAATATTTTGCACATCAAGATCTATAGCAAGCTCTATTTTATAACCGCCACTTTTTAAGTCTTTAATTCCGCTTAGTTGTTTTAAAACTTCTTGAGTAACATAAGGAGCTGCATTTTGTGTTAAAGTATCATCATATACTTTTGGAATTTCTTTTAAGGCATTTTCATACTCTTCTTTAGAAATCCAACCAAGATTATACATTCTTTGTACTACGCTATTTGCTCTAGCTAAAGAAAGATCTAAATGTCTAGTAGGATCATAAGTGCTTGGAGCCTTTGGCATACCTACTAAAATGGCAATTTCTTTCAAACTAAGCTCATCTAAATTTTTTCTAAAATACCCAAGCGCAGCAGTTTTTACTCCATAATATCCATGTCCAAAGAATATGAAATTTAAATATCTTTCTAAAATTTGCTCTTTAGTTAAAGTACTTTCTATTTTGTATGCAAGTAAAGCTTCTTTTAGCTTTCTACTTAAAGTACGCTCTGGGGTTAATTCTGTGTTTTTTATGAATTGTTGTGTAAGAGTGGAAGCTCCTTCCATGGTTTTTCCACCGCTTCTTATGATTTTAATAGCTGCTCTAAAAATCGCATCTATATTAACCCCACCATGTTCAAAAAAGCTAGTATCTTCAATGGCCACCAAAGCTTCTATAAGTCTTGGTGGAAGTTCTTCATAAGGGGCATAAAAGCGGTGTTGCTCGAAAACATTTGCAACTAATTTTCCATTTTTATCAAAAATTTGTGTTGTAAGAGGTGGTTTGTAATCTTTAAAGGTGTATTGATTTAAATCAGAATCAGAAAACAAATAAGCAATAAATATAAAAATTCCAACCGCACACACTACACAAAAAGAAAGAAATATTTTTAAAATTTTTATCATAAAAATGCTTTCAAAAGTTCTATATTAAGCCCTAGTGCTGTACTTTGATGGCCTATGATTTTTTTAATGTATTTTTTATGAAATCCCTCGCACATCACAGCTCCGGCTTTGCCTTGATAAAGTTTTGACTCAACGTATTCTTGCATATCTTTTAGATCAAATTTATCCAAAATCAAATCACACTTGCTAAGATTAAAAATCTTTTTATCTTCTAAAACTAAAATCATCGCGCTTAAAACGCTAATGCTTTTGCCACTTTGCAAATTGAGCATATTAAAAGCCTCATTATCGCTTTTAGCTTTAGTAAGAATGATATTTTGAGCACAAACTATGCTATCAGCAAATAAAACATTTTTTAAATCAGGATATTTTGCAAAAAACTGCCTTTCTTTTTCTAAAACAATTTTTTGCACATAAGAGCTTGGATTATCTTTTTTTACCAAGCTCTCATCATAATCGATAATAATTTGTTCAAAAGCGATATTTGCTTCTTTTAATAAAGCAACGCGTGAAGGCGAACTTGAAGCTAGATAAAGCATTAAGCAAGACTTTCTTCTATGATTTTCTTAGCATGATCAAGCGCTTGTTTTATTTTGCTTGTATCTTTACCGCCAGCTGTTGCAAAATCATCTCTACCACCACCGTTTCCACCAAGTATTTGCGCAATTTCTTTTACCAAAACACCAGCTTTTAACGAAGTGTCTTTAACACCTGCTGCTATGATAATCTTACCTTCTTTTTCTTGTAAAAGTAAAATCACAGCTTTGTTAAATTTATTTTTAAACTCATCTATCATGGTTTTTATATCACCATTATCTATTTTTTGCACGCAATATTGAATGCCATTTAGTTCTTTAGAGTTTAATTCTGCTTTGTTTGAATTTTTTAATTCATTTTTTAAACTAGCTATTTCATTTTTTAATTTTGCCACATAGCTTAAAATATCATGAGTTTTTAACTCTTCTTTAGCTTGGTTTAGTTCTTTTAAATTTTCATTAACATAATCAAGTGCAGCTTTGCTTACTACTGCTTCTATCCTTCTAACTCCAGCACTAACTCCGCTTTCTTTGATGATGTAAAAACTTCCTATTTCAGAGCTATTTTTCACATGGGTGCCACCGCAAAGCTCTTTACTAGCTCCTAGGGTTAAAACTCTTACTTTTTCTTGATATTTTTCACTAAATAAAGCTATGGCGCCACTTTTTTTAGCTTCATCTAAAGCCAAAATTTCAATTTTAGCTTCATTTGCTTGCATGATGTAAGTATTTACTAAAGCTTCTATTTGCTTTAATTCTTCTTTGTTTAGGGCTTTTGGATGAGTAAAATCAAATCTTAATTTATTATGCTCTACCAAAGAACCTGCTTGACTAATGTGTGAGCCAAGAATTTCTCTTAAAGCATGGTGTAATAAATGTGTCGCACTATGATGTCTTGCGATTTGTTCTCTTTTTTTAGTATCTATGCAAGCTAACACTTCATCATTTGTTTTAAGATCTTGTTTTAATTTTACTTGACTAAGATTAATATCAAAGAATTTTTGTGTGTCTAAAACCTCATTTTCATTGATAAAACCTATATCAGCACTTTGTCCTCCACTTGTTGCATAAAATGGAGTTTTTTCAAGCATTAACCATGCTATATCTCCTGCCTTTGCTTCGGTTATGATTTTAAAATTTTCATCTAAAATGGCCATGATTTTAGTTTTTTCTTCATAATTTTCATAACCACTAAAAGTATTTTTGCCAAATTTTTCTAATAAAACTTTAAAGTCCCCGCTAACTGCTTTATCTCCACTTCCTTTCCAAGAAGCTTTGGCTCTGTCTTTTTGTTCTTGCATAAGCTCATTAAACTTAGCCTCATCCACACTAAGATTTTTTTCTCTTAGCATATCTTGGGTTAAATCAAGCGGAAAACCATAAGTATCATAAAGTTTAAAAGCTACTTCACCACTAAAAATATCTTTAGTTTTTTTAAGTTCTTCATTGAAAATTTCAATACCATTTTCGATAGTGCTTAAAAATCTTTCTTCTTCTAGTTTAATCTGCTCTTTAATAAATTCTTTTTTTTCATTTAGGTAAGTATAATGCCCACCCATTAACTCACACACTACATCTACAAGCTCATACATAAAAGCTCTTTTAAGACCTAGTAAATATCCATGTCTTAAGGCACGGCGCATAATTCTTCTTAAAACATAGCCCCTACCTTCTTTATCAAAACCAACTCCTTGAGCAAGTAAAAATACACTTGATCTAATATGATCAGCGATTACTCTATAGCTAGCTCCACTTTCATAGGTATAAGTTTTGCCACAAAGTTTTGCAATACTCTCAATAATAGGCATAAACAAAGAACTATCAAAATTACTAAATTTTCCTTCTTTTATAGCACTAACTCTTTCAAGTCCCATACCTGTATCAATGCTTGGTTTTGGCAATGGAGTAAGTGTGCCATCAGCACTTCTTTCATACTGCATGAAAACGAGGTTCCAAATTTCTAAGAACCTATCTCCATCACCACCCATATAATCTTCACTAGAATTAAAATGCTCAGCACCTTGATCATAAAAAATTTCACTACAAGGCCCGCATGGTCCAGTATCGCCCATTTGCCAAAAATTATCTTTATCACCAAATTTATAAATTCTTTCTTTTTCTATATGTTTTTGCCAAAGCTCATATGCTTCATCATCACTTTCATGTACAGTTACATATAGTCTTTCTTTAGGTAGTTTTAAAACCTCAGTTACAAATTCCCAAGCATAAGCAATGGCTTGTTCTTTAAAATAATCTCCAAAACTAAAATTCCCAAGCATTTCAAAAAAAGTGTGATGCCTTGCTGTGTAGCCTACATTGTCTAAGTCATTATGTTTTCCACCAGCTCTTATACAAGTTTGACAGCTTGTTTTACGCGGAGGATTAGGGCGCGGTACTTCTCCGGTAAATATGCTTTTAAAAGGCACCATACCTGCATTAGTAAAAAGTAAAGTTGCATCATCAGGTACTAAAGGGCTTGAAGGAGTGATTTCATGTCCTTTTGATTTAAAAAATTCTAAATATTCTTTTCTTATATCCATAGATTTTCCTAGCTAGTTTTTTGCTTAAAATAATACCAAAAATACTTTAAATTAAGTAAAACTATCTTATAATCACGATTTTAAATTTACTAAGGTAATACAATGAAAATTCCTTTTATAGACTTAAATGCTCAATATAATGCTTATAAAAATGAAATCGATGAGGCTATTAGTGAAGTTTTACAAAACACTTCTTTCATAGGTGGTGCAAAATTAGAAGAATTTGAAAACAATTTAGCTAAATATGTAGGTATTAAACACGCAATAGGTTGTTCAAGTGGTACAAGTGCGTTATTTTTAGCCTTGATGGCTTTGGGTGTAGGTAAAGATGATGAGGTAATAGTGCCAAGTTTTACCTTTATAGCTACAGCTGAAATGGTTGCTCTAATCGGCGCTAAACCTGTTTTTGTAGATATTGATTTTAAAGATTATAATCTTAGTTTAGAAAAAGTTCAAAGTGCTATCACGCCTAAAACTAAAGCTGTAATTGCTGTGAGTATTTTTGGACTTATGCCTGATATGTTTGCTCTAAAAGAGCTTTGTAAAAGTCAAAATATTGCTTTGATAGAAGATAGTGCGCAAAGTTTTGGAGCTAGTCAAAAGGGTATAAAATCATGTGCTATAGCTGATATATCATGCACAAGCTTTTTTCCGTCTAAGCCTTTAGGTGCTTATGGAGATGGCGGGGCGATTTTTACCCAAGATGATGAATTAGCGCAAAAAATAAAAATTTATTTAAATCATGGACAAATACAAAGATATAAACATAAATACATCGGTATTAATGGAAGGCTTGATACTATCCAAGCAGCTATTTTAAATGTGAAATTAAAATACTTAGATGAAGAGATTAAAAAAAGAGAAGCAATAGCAAAAATTTATGATGAAAATTTAAAAAATTGTATTTTACCACCAAGGAAAGATGATTTTGTGAGTGCCCAGGCTCAATATAGCGTGCGTGTAAAGAATAGAGAAAATTTCATGCAAAAATTACAAGAGCAAGGCATACCTACTGCGGTGCATTATCCTTTAGGGCTTCATTTGCAAGAAGCTTTTGATTATCTTGCTTATAAAAAAGGCGATTTACCAAATACAGAACTTTTAAGTGATGAAATTTTATCCTTACCTATGAGTGCATTTTTAAAAGAAGAGCACCAAGCTAGAGTGATAGAGGCTTTTAAATGAAAATAGGGCTTATAGGTCTTGGTAAAATGGGTAAAAACCATTTAAGAGAACTTGAGCGTAATTTAAAAGTAAAAGAAATTCATCTTTATGATCCTTTTTGCAAAGATAAATTTAAACACTTTTTTCATAAAAATTTTGATGATTTTTTAGCACAAAATCTTGATGGTGTTATCATTGCTACACCTACTCATACGCATTTAGATATAGCTTTAAAGGTTTTTCCTAAAATAAAAAATGTTTTGATAGAAAAGCCTTTGGCGTTAAATGTTGATGAAATTTTAATCTTAGAGCAAAAAGCTAGAGAAAACAAAGTCAGAGTAGGGGTGGGTTTTTGCGAGAGATTTAATCCTGCTATTTTAACTTTTAAAGAAAAACTTTTAGAAGATGAGATTATAAGTATTAATATACAAAGAATTTCGCCTTATCCACAAAGAATAAACGATGTAGGTGTTTTAAGTGATCTTAGTGTGCATGATATTGACTTAGTTAGATTTTTAAGTCAAGAGCAAATTTTAAAAGCAAATATTTATAAAAGCTTCCATCATGATAAATTTGAAGATGAGGTAATGATAAGCTTAAAATTAGAAAATATCTTAGCAAGTATTCATGATAGCTGGAATGGACAATGTGTTATAAGAAAAATCGCACTTTTAGGTAAAAAACATACTTATGAACTTGATCTTAAAAATTTTGAACTTTTTATCAATATGCAAAAAATTCCAAATTTATATGAAAACTCTCCTTTATATGCTGAGCATGAAGCCTTTTTTGAGCTTTTGCAAAATGGGGTTTGTAAAAATTTAGCTAGCATTGAAGATGCTTTGAGAGTGCAAGAAATTTTAGAAGGTGTTTGATAGTGAAATATGTATTTTTTTTAAATATGGGCGGGGTTAATAAACTTGAAGAATGTGAAGTTTTTTTAAAAAATATGTTTAATGATCCTTATATTTTAGGGATAAAAAATGTTTTTTTAAGAAAATTTGTAGCCTTTATGATAAGAAAATCAAGACTAAAAGCTATGAAGCAAAACTATGAAAAAATGGGTGGGAAGTCCCCGCTTACTCAAATCACACAAAGTTTATGTGATAAATTAAATTCTAAAACTAGAGAATATAGCTTTGATTTTATCAGTCTATATGTACCACCCTTTGTAAATGAGGTTTTTTCAAAATATGATTTTCAAAAAAATGATGAAATCATTTTATTTCCTTTATATCCTCATCATTCTAAAACCACTGTAACTAGTTCTTTAGAAGTGGTGCAAAATGAGCTAAGAAATATCCAAAATCAAGCTAATGTAAAAATCATTGATGTTTTTTATAAAGATGAACTTTATAATGAAATGATTATAAAGCATATTTTAGAAAAAAAGAAAGAATGTGATTATAAAACTTTGATTTTTTCTGCCCATTCTTTACCGCTTTCGGTGATTAAAAAAGGTGATTTATATGAAAAACATGTGCAAGAGCATGTGGGTATCTTAAAAGAAAAACTTAAAAATGAATTTGAACAAATCATTTTATCGTATCAATCAAAACTAGGTCCAGTGAAATGGCTTGAACCTAATACAAGTGATATTTTAGCAAATTTAGATCAAAAAGCTTTGATTTATCCTATATCTTTTTGCATAGATTGCTCTGAAACGATTTTTGAACTTGGAGTTGAGTATAGACACTTAGCAAAAAGTGATTATGAGCTTATTGCTTGCCCTAATAATAGTGATGAGTTTATAGAGTTTATTTTAAATTGTTTAGTTTAGAGTCAAATAAAACTCTAAATTTTAAAGTTAGTTTGGATTAGTTTTTATCGTTTTGTTCTCTATAGGCTTTAAATAACTTTCTTTTATCATAAGATTTACTGTATCTTTAAACATAGGTAAAGCACTTTGTGCAGCATAATAACTATAAGCCTTGGTAGGATTTCTCACCAAAACCCCTATGGTGTAATTGTTTTTCTCATCATTTGCAAAGCCAAAAAATGAAGCATTGTAGCGATTTGAAGTATAGCCTTTTCTTTCAGCAATCCTAGCAGTTCCTGTTTTACCACCTATGATAATGCCTTGAGTTTGTGCTTTTTTACCTGTTCCTTTTTCTATAACATTGATTAAAATTTGTTGCATTTCTTTGGCAGCTTTACTTGAGAGAATTTTTTCTTTTTTAACTTCATCATCAAGTTTTATTAAGCGTCCATCTTGATAAATTTTATTTGCAATTTGTGGTGTGATATAAATTCCATCATTGTTAAATACATTATAAGCAGCTAGAAGTTGCATAAAAGTTGTTTTTAAGCCATAACCATAGCTTAATACAGATTTTTCTACTTCTCTTAATCTTTTTGGATTTGGTATTTCTCCTTTTTGTTCATAAGGAAGATCAATACCACTTCTTTCTCCAAAACGAAAAATTCTAAGCCCTGAGATGATTTCAAGATTGCTTAATCTTTGGGCGATTTTAATCATGCCGACATTTGAAGAGTAGGTGATAACTTCTTCCATGCTCATTTTATCTTTTCTATGATCATCGCGTATGGTAAAACGACCAAGCTTGTATTGACCGCCTTGAGTGTTGATGATTTCATTGACTTTGATTTTATCAAGCATTAAAGCAGTGGTAAATATAAAAGGCTTTATAACAGAACCTGCTTCATAGCCATATTCTATCGCGCTTGCATTAAGTACAGATAGATCTTTTCCACGATTTTGCGGATCGTATCTTCTTGAGCTAGCAAGGGCTAAAATTTTTCCACTTTTACTTTCCATAATTGCAACTATAATTTCATTAGCTTTTAGATCTTCATTTCTTTTATCAATAGCCTTTTCTAAGCCTTTTTGAAGTTTTAGTGAAATATTTAAGTATAAATTACATCCATCTATTTTACGCTTTTCATAAGAGTGCAAATTTAAGATAATATTGCCACCTATATCTCTTAAACCTTGGATTTTTGCATTTTGTAAAGGGCTTAAGCATTCATTGTAGTATTTTTCTAAACCTTTTATGCCGACATTTTTAAAAATTTCGCTTTTTTCATCCATATAAGTTCTTGTGTAGCCTATGATAGGAGTAAGTGAGTCTTTTGGCATATACACGCGATCTTCTTTGTGTTCTATGATATCAAGTCCTCTTGTTTCAACTCTGCCATTGTTATTTGTAAAAGACTTAAAAAAACCTTGAGTATAAAGCTTTTTAGCTAATTCTTTTAAATAGCTTGCGTCTTTTGAGTTAATATCTTGGAGTAAAATAAAATTATAACTTCTTCTTTTTTTTGCAAGCATTCTTTTTTTGATATCTTGCATTTGCTCATCGCTTGCACCGCTATAAATTTGAAAAAGCGTTAAGAATAACTCTTTTTTATCAGGATTTAAACTTCTTAGATCAATCTCTGCTCTATAAATTTGCCTACTTGAAGTTACTGTAAAATTATCGCTTGTGATGATATTACCTCTAAGAGCGGAAAAATATTGTTCTTTTTGGGTATTTGGTATATGGCGTTTTGAGGTTAGAAAAAAAGTAGAAAGTAAAAACAAGGCCATAAAAAACAGAGCCATACAAAAAGCAAAAGCTACCTTTGAAACTCTATTTCTAATGGTGTTTGAAAGCATATATTAAATTTGAGTTCTTGAAATTTCTTTATATGCGTTTATAGCCTTATTTCTAACTTCAAGCATAAATTTCATACTTGATTCAGCTTTGCTAATAGCAATTGCTGCTTGGTGTAAGTCTTTTACTTCACCTGTTGCGATGTCTACCATAGCAGCTTCAGCTGTTTCTTGAGTTTTATTAAGGTTGTTTATAGAATTTTTTAATAAGCTTGAAAATTCATCACCTATATTATTTGAGTTGTTATTATTTTTATTGTTAACATTGTTAAATTGATTTATACCATTAATAGTGTTCATTTATTAACCTCTTAGTAAATCTATCGCACTTTGTGCTATAGTTTTAGTGCTTGTAAAAGCGCTTACATTTGCTTGGTAAGCTCTTGTTGCTTCTATTAAATCGGCCATTTCAATGACAGGGTTTATATTTGGAAAAGCAACATAACCTTGTTCATTTGCATCTGGATGAGATGGATCAAATTTCATACGAAAATCTTTATCATCTCTTACAACCTTATCAACTACTACGCTCATTATAGCAGGTTTTGCATCTTTTTGTGAAGCTGGGTCGTTTAAAGGATTTTCATATTCTAAAAAATTATTATCTTTAGCGATTTGTTTATTTAGTAATTCATTAAAATCAGTCGCTTTAAAAATCACTTCTCTTCTTCTATACGGTCCGCCTTCCGCTGTTCTAGTAGTGTTTGCATTAGCTATATTTGAGCTAATTACATTCATTCTAAAGCGTTGAGCGCTAAGTCCGTATCCGCTAATATCAAAATCACTTAAATAAGCCATTGTTTTTCTCCTAGCCTAATTTAGAGCTTGTTTCTATGATGGTTGAAAAAATATTACTTTGTCTTCTTAAAACACCATCTAAAGCAGTAATCATCATAGTATTTTTACTCATTTCGGTAGTTTCTACATCAAGATCTACTGTATTTGCATCATTTCTTGCCAAATGTCCATCTCTTAAATAAATGGTTGATTTATTAGGATCTGGAAATTTCCAAGGTTTTTGATGATTTGCATTTGTACTTGCTAATTCAAGCTCTTTGGTATCTTTCTTTTTAAAAATTTCATTTGCTCTATTAACTAAAGCAGTTTCAAATTCTATATCTCTTGCTTTATAAAAAGGAGTATCAACATTTGCAAGGTTAGAATTAATCATTTGACTTCTTAGGTTTCTTCCTGCTAAAGCATCAACAATAAGTTCTTTTGATTTAAAAGGGCTTATCATAATTTTTCCTTAAAATAAAGCTTTTATAGACTAAAAGCAAAAATCATTCCAAAATATTTATGCAATTTTGTTTATCTATAAGTATATCTTTTTATAGTAAATTTTTGAAATTTTTAAAGCCACTTTCAAGTGAAACTTTTTTTTCTAGTGTTTTTAAAAAATCTTTTTTTGTCATTTCTTTAGCGCCCATAAATTTTAAATGCTCATTAGGCACTTGACAATCTATTAAAAAATCATATGGTTTTAAAAGCTCACAAAGTCTTATTAGAGCTACTTTTGAAGCATCTTTTTTAAGGCTTATCATGCTTTCGCCAAAAAATATTTTGCCTATGATAAGTCCATATAAACCACCGATTAAAACATCATTTTCATAAACTTCAACACTATGAGCTAAATTTTGCTCAAAAAGCTTTGTATAAACTTGTATAAATTCTTGACTTATCCAAGTTTTTTTTCTTTTTGCGCAATGGCTTATAAGAGAGTTAAAATCAAAATCAAGTCTTATTTCATAAGTTTTTAAAGCTTTTTTTATGCTTTTTTGCATACGTACTTCATCAGGTAAAAGCACCATTCTAGGAGAAGGGCACCACCAAGTAACAGGATTACTAGTCCATGGAAAAAGCCCTAGACGATAAGCATGAGGTATAAAATCTACTTCTAGCTTTTCGCTAATAAAAACAGGCGCATCATCAGGGCTTTTTAAAAGTTTAGAATACAAATTCGATTTTTTCATTTTTGGAAAGTTTGAGTTTTAATTTACCACCATTTTTTAATTTTCCAAACAAAATCTCATCGCTTAATCTCTCTCCTAATTCTTCAGCAATAATGCGTTTTAATAATCTGACTCCAAATTCCTTATTATTAGTTTTTTTAGCAAGAAATTCTTTTACTTTTTTATCAGCTTCTATGGTGATATTATTTAAATTTTTCGCCATTAAATCTAGCTCTTTTTGAACGATTTGTTCTAAAATTTCTTGATTTAAGTCATTAAAATGAATGATTTTATCAATACGGTTGATAAATTCAGGCGCAAAAAAATCTTTTATGGCTTTATTGCTTTTTTCTTTATCACTGCTTAAAAAACCAAGCTCATTACTTTCTTTTAAGCCTAAATTTGAAGTCATAATGATAATAGTATTTTTAAAATCAGCTTTTAATCCACTATTATCCGTCAAGCTTGCATTATCAAAAATTTGTAAAAAAGTATTAGTTAAATCAGGATGAGCTTTTTCTATCTCATCAAATAAAACTACGCTAAAAGGATTTTTTCTAATACTATTACTAAGCAAGCCACCATCTTCATAGCCCACATAACCTGCTGAAGTTCCTATGAGTTTGCTCACATCATGTTTTTGTGAGTATTCGCTCATGTCAAATCTTTCAAGGTTAAGGTTTAAAATTTGTGCTAAATTTTTCGCAAGTTCGGTTTTACCAACCCCGCTTGAACCGGTAAATAAAAACACGCCTTTTGGGGTGTTTTTACCTTTTAATCCTGCATAGCTTTGTTTTAAGGTAGAACATAAAGCCTTGATAGCTTCATCTTGTCCAAAAATGTTTTGTTTTAAATCATGCTCTAAGTTCTTAAGAATTTTACTTTGATCGCTTTCATAAATTTTATGAGAATGTGTCATTCTTGCTAAAGTATTTTCTAAATCTTTTATTTTTACTATTTTTTTACTTTTTTTATCTTCTAAAGCAAAGCTTGCACCAAGCTCATCGATTAAATCAATCGCACTATCGGGTAAAAATTTATCATGTAAAAATTGTTTTGCTAGTTTTATACTTGTTTGTAAAATTTCATCACTGATTTTGATTTTGTGAAAATTTTCATATTTGCTTTTTAAGCCTTGTAAGATCAAAAAACATTCTTCTTCGCTTGGCTCATCTATATCAATTTTTGCAAATCTTCTACTTAGGGCTTTGTTTTTATCAAAGGTGTTTTTATATTCTATAAAAGTAGTTGCTCCTATGCATTTGATGTTGCCATTACTTAGTGCAGGTTTTAATAAATTTGACATATCTGCATGGCTTTCATTGCTTGCGCCAGTTCCTACTATGGTGTGAATTTCATCTATAAATAAAATAGCATTAGGGATATTTTCTAATTCTTTAATGATATCTTTTAATCTTTTTTCAAAATCACCTCTGTATTTTGTCCCTGAAAGCAAGCTTGCCATATCAAGACTATAAATTTTTGAGTTTTTTAAATGTTTTGGTACTTTTTCTTCAGCTATAGCTAACGCTAGTCCATCTATAATGGCACTTTTACCAACACCTGGCTCACCAACTAAAATAGGATTATTTTTTTTGCGACGGCTTAGAATTTGCATCATTCTTTCAAGTTCAAATTTCCTACCTATAACAGGATCTATTTTGCTTTTTTTTGCAAGCTCAACTAGCTCTATAGTATGGGTTTTTAAATTTTCAAATTCAGCATTTTGTAACAATTCTTTTATTTTTTCTTCTTCTATTAGGTGTTTTTTTAAAATATTATAAGAATAAGCTTTTTCTTCTTTGCAAAGTGCAATGATAAAATCAATCACACTTGTTTGATTTTTTGCATTTAGCTTGTGTAATATATTTTCCAAGATTACAGAAAAAATAGGTTCTATTTCTTTTTTTAAAATTTCGTTATTTTTAGCTAAGTAGTTTTTTAACTCATTTTCAAAGCCTTGTAAATCACCATCTCCGATTTCTTCAAGTAGATTTTTAAAGTCATTACTAAGTTTAACTAAAGCAAAAAGCAAATGCTCGCAAGTGATAAATTCATGATGATTGATAAAGCTTAAATGTCTTGCATTTGGTATAAATGAGTCAATTAATTCTTTATATTTCATTGTTCTTCTATCCTTGTTTGGAGTGGAAAATCATTGTTTTTTGCTGCCATGTCAACTTGCTGTTTTTTGCTAAGTGCAATTTCTTCTGTGTATATACCACAAACTCCACTTCCTTGATGATGAATTTCAAGCATAATTGCACTTGCCTTTTCAAAATCATGATGAAAAATATTCATTAAAATTTCAATTACAAAATCCATAGTGGTAACATCATCGTTTAAAAGCAAAACCTTAAACATTTTAGGTTCTGCTAGTTTTTGTTGCTCTAAAATTTCACTTTTTAGACCCATTTAATATCCTAGTAATATCTTCTTGCATAGTTTGAGTAGAAACTTTTCCAAGATAATATTTCACATAATTTTTTGAGTCTTTATTCCAAAAGTCTGTTAAATCTTGATAAATACCATCTTTTAAAACCACTTTAAAAGGAAGTTGTTCCATACTTTGATAGTTGATATCTTTTAAAGCTTGTGCGACAATTCTATCATTTTCTTTAGAATTGCTTAAAAAATAATATGCTCCATATTTAATAGCAAAATCTTTAACAGTTTGATCGCTTACATTTTCAAAATGACTAAGCCCTATGATGATAAAATTATCTGTATTTTTTTGCCATAAGCTTGTTAGATGGGTAGCTTCTTCTTGGCAAGGTGTGCAAAAGGTTCCAAAAAAATCAAACATTAAAATTTTATTCTCTTCGCCTTTTACCATAAAACCATTTTGTGTTCTTACTAAGGTTTTTTCACCGCCATTGACACTTTTTAAAAGAATTTCATCGCCCATTTTATACTCAGCAAACGCAAATTCATTTTCGATTTTTTCTTCACTTGAGCAAGCATTTATTAAAAATGCAAAAGCAAATGTAAAAAATAAATAAGCAAATTTTTTCATCAAAATCCTTTTTTTAATAATGATTTTTCATAGCAGCTCTTGCCTCAAGATCTGCTTGTTTTTTCTTTAAACTTTCTCTTTTATCGTGTAAGTTTTTTCCTTTAGCTAAGGCTATTAAGACTTTTGCTTTATTTTTTTCATTAAAATAAAGTTCTAATGGTACTATAGTAAAGCCTTGAGTGCTAATTTTACCAAAAAGCCTATCGATTTGCTTTTTATGCATTAAAAGTTTTCGCGCGCCTTTTTCATCATGCTTATAAAAAGAATGTGTAGTACTAAGATGAGAAATATGAGCATTAAGTAAGAAAATTTCACCCTTGATAATACGCACAAAAGAATCTTTTAAATTTGCTCTACTAGCTCTTAATGCTACCACTTCAGAGCCTTTTAAAACAATACCTGCTTCAAATTTTTCCAAAATTTCATAATCAAAAAAAGCTTTTTTGTTTTTTACTATAGTTTTTTTCATCATTTAGCCTTAAAAACTCCACTTCCACTTCCACTTAAAAAATAAGCCTCATCAAGAAAAGTTTGCATTTTAGGATAAATTTTTACACAAGGAGCAAATAAGTCGTTTAAATCAGTATTTTTATGCTCTAAAATTTCACTTGTTTTAAGTGTTTTAAGTGTTTTGGCTAAATTTAAATTCGCTTTTAAATCATATGAGCTTTCATCAAATGCTTTATATACTTTTGCACTTGAGCATTCAATAGCTGGAAAAGTAAAATCAAGTTGAGTAAAATCATCTTCAAAATATTCTACAATCTCGCCACACCCGCTAACATTTGCACTATCATATCCACTTAAAAAAAAGATTAAATCAGAACCGAGTTTTTGGCAGATTTGTTCAAGTTGTTGTTGGTTAAGTTTTAAATTTAAAGCTTCGTTAATCATAAGCAAAAATGTCACTGCATCAGTGCTACTTCCACCAAGGCCTCCACCTATGGGAATATTTTTGATAAGCTTTAAACTTTTGTCTTTAAAAAATTCATTTAATTCATTAGAAAATCCTAAATTTTCTAATTCTTTATAAGCTTTGTATATGATGGTATCTTGAGTAAAATTTCCAGTGATTTCAAACCCTTCTTTGGTTTTTTCATCACTAAAGCTTAACTCGTCAAAAATATCTTTTAATAAAACAAAGCGTGATTGTAATAAATGATAAGATCTTGAGTCAATTCCTATGATTTTTAAAAAAATATTAGCTTTTGCGTAAGCTTTCATTTTTTAAGCTTTTTACTCAGATCATCAAGTTTTATCGTTTCATCACTAATTGCATGTAAATTTTCACTTTTTACTTGCTCGATAAGCTCTTTGCGTAGTATCATTAAAGACTTTGGAGCTTCGATGCCTATTTTGGCATAGCCTTTGCCTGTTTGAACTACTTTGATTTCTATATCATCTCCGATTTTTATACTTTCATTTTCTTTTCTTGATAAAATTAACATTTTAATACCTTATTTAAATAATATTGCACTTGATTATCTTGGATAGAAATGATAGAAAAAAAATCTTTTTCTTCTAAAATATAGCTACCTTCTTCTTGAATTTCCAAATCGTCCAAAAATATTTTTTGTCCATTGTGTAATTTTTGGGGGTATTTTATCGTATTTTTTCTAAGATTTAAATAAGCTAAAGGATTTAACTCTTTTTCATTTTCATAAAAAAACCTTCCTTCACTTAAACGCTCTAATGAGCTTAGCGTGGCTTTAATACCAAGTTTTCTAGCAAATAATTCACAATAAGAGCGTATATAAGAACCCTCACTAACTGCTATTTCTATGGTTAAAAAGGGGTGGTTATAGTGTAAAATTTTAGTATAAAAAATTTCCATAACACAAGGTTTTAAATTGACTTCAAAACCTCTTTTTGCAAGCTCATAAGAGCGTACTCCATCTATTTTTTTTGCACAAAATGCGGGTGGGGTGTAGGTGATTTTACCTAAAAGTTCATTTTTAATTTGTTCTAAAACTTTCTCTTCAAAAGCATTTATAAGATTGATCTCTTTGATATTTTGATTATCAAGGCTTAGTGAATGCACACCTAGCCAAAGCGTTGCTTTATAAACTTTTGGATTTTTATCAAAAAAGCGAAAAAGTTTTGTGTATTGATTAAAGGCTATGAGTAAAACACCTTTTGCAAAAGGATCAAGTGTTCCTGAAAAACCTGCTTTTTTATTTTTATATTTTTTCTTGAGTTTGCCTAAAAAAGCATTAGAACTCATTCCACTTGGTTTGTAAGCTACAAAAAGTTTATTCATATCACTTTTTCCACAAAACTTGACATTATCATTCTTTCTATGCCTCCAAAATTAATCGTGAGTTTTTCTTCAGCTCCTATTTTACTTACTCCGGTGACTCTGCCTATGCCAAAAATTTTATGTTTGATTAAATCGCCTTTTTTATAGCAATTTTTTTGATGATCTAGTGTTAATTCTTTTTTGATTACATTACTCTCGCCAAAAAATCTACTTTTTTCTAATCTTGTGCGACTTCCTTTATAAAATCTAGAATTAGCATAACTTAAATAAAGTTTTTTCTTGGCTCTAGTGATTGCTACATAAGCAAGTCTTCTTTCTTCTTCTATATTGCTTGATTCGCTAGTGAGTGGGAAAAATCCTTCTTCTAAGCCTATGATAAAAACATAATCAAACTCAAGTCCTTTACTTGCATGAATACTCATAATACAAATACTTTCTTTATCAAGTCCATCTTGCTCATTAAGTAAAGAAATTTCATTTAAAATATCATCTAAGCCATTATAATTTCCATGAGTGATTTTATCTTTTAAGTTAGCATAAAGTTCATCTATGTTTAAAAGTTTATCTTCGCCCTCTGGATTATCTTTATAAAATTCTTTGATTTTAAATTCTTCTTCTAAGGCTAAAATCATTGCAAGCAAATCATCTTTTTCTTTGATTTTGTGTATGCTTAGTATGAATTTTTCTAATTCTTTGTCTGTTTTTTTGCTAAAAAATCCACTTCCTTGCAAAGCACATAGGCTTTCAAATAAAGACAAATGATTTTCTTTAGCATAATTTTCTAGCTTTTCTAAACTTGCATTACCAAAATTTCTTTTAGGACGGTTGATAATGCGTTTAAAAGAATAATCATCATTTAAATTTGAAAGTAATCTTAAATAAGAAATAATATCTTTAATTTCAGCTCTTTCATAAAAACGAATTCCACTTAGCAATTTAAAAGGAATTTTTTCTTTACTAAAAGCTTCTTCAAGAGCGCGAGATAGGGCATTTACTCTATAAAGTATGGCTATTTCACTAGGATTAATCCCTGAGTTTAAAAGTTTTGAAACTTCTCTTGCAACCTTAAAGCTTTCAATTTTCTCATCATCATTTTGTAAAATTGTAATTTCTTCGCCTTCATCTTTGGTGCAAATTAAAGTTTTTCCTAGTCTTTTTCTATTATGCTCTATAAGTTCATTTGCAGCTTGTAAAATAGCGCTAGTTGAACGGTAGTTTTGCTCTAGTTTGACTAATTTTACATTATTAAATTGTTCTTTGAAATTTAAGATATTTTCTATTTTAGCCCCACGCCAACCATAAATACTTTGATCATCATCACCCACCACGCAAATATTTTCATGAGACGTGCAAAGTTTTTTTAGAATTTGATATTGTAAGGCATTGGTATCTTGATATTCATCTACTGTTATATAAGTATATTTTTGACTTTGCTCTTTTGCAAATTGTTCATCTTCTAAAATTTTATTAGTTAGCATGAGTAAATCATCAAAATCCATAAAATTATTTTGGATTAAAAAATGCTCATATTGCTCATATAAATGAATGATTTCTTCGTAATTTTTGTTTTTTTCATCTTTTAAAAATTCTAATTCTTTGCGTATTTCTTGAGCGCTTTTGCTTTGATTTTTAAAATTTGAAATATAAGCACCTATGCTTGCTAAAGAGCTTTGCAAATTTTCGCTAGCCAAATCTTTTAGTATTTTCTTTTTATCATCTGTATCGATAATGACAAAATTATTTGCTCTATTAATTCTTTCGCTATAAAGTCTTAAAAATAACAAGCCAAATTTATGAAAAGTACATAAAAGGGGATTGTGTAAATTTTGATCTTGTAAAAGTGCTAAGGCTCTTGTTTTCATTACATTAGCAGCTTTATTTGTAAAGGTTAGTGTGAGGGTATTTTGCGCAGGAATACCTACATGATCAATCAAATAAGCAAGTCTAGTGGTAATGGTTTTAGTCTTTCCGCTACCTGCACCTGCTAGTATCAGCATAGCTCCATCAATATGCATGATAGCTTCTTTTTGGCTATCATTTAAACTTTCAAAAAAACTCATTTTTTAAATAAATCTTTATTGTTGGGATTATTTAAAAAAGCATTCATGGATTTTTCTTTTAATTTTTGATCATTTTGCTTTTTGAAATAGTTTGAAAAATTAACAAAAATGATATTATCTTCAACTTGAATTTGAGTAATTGCCCCTAAATCCACTTTCACAAAGGTTGCAAAATCATCAGGCCCAAAACCTGCATGAAATTCTATATGCTCATTTGTTAAAACTATAGATTTAAAAGTATAACCACCAAGAGCAAAAAGACAATAAGGATTTTTACTCACTACATCTAATTCTGGTGGCAAAGGAGGTTCGAGTGTAACAAATTTAGTATTTACAATGATATTAAACTCAATATCTTCTTGGATTAAAATTTGCAAACACTCATAAATGCTTTTTTGCATTAAACTTATAAAATTTTTATTATTTAAAATTTTATCAATCATTGCTTAGCCTTAAAAATTCATCTACTAGTATTCTAACTTGCTCTAAGCCTATATTCCAAAACTCATCACTTTCTATATCAAAGCCAAACATAGCTACAAGTTCTTTTGGACTTTTACTTCCCCCGCTACTTAAAAACTCAATATAAATTGAAGTAAAATCAGGACATTTACCACTTTTATATAGACCATAAAGTGCTAAAACTAAAAGTTGTGCATAAGCATAAGCATAGCAGTAAAATGGAGAGTGTATAAAATGCGGTATATAAGAATACCAAAGGCCATAATTTTTGGTTAAAACTACGCTATCTTGAAACATTTTTCTTGATTCTTCAAGCCAAATTTCACTTAGTTCTTGAGCGCTTAACTCTTCTTTTTTAGCATGAAATCTGCGTTCAAAAGTAGTAAAATTAATCTGTCTATAAAGAGTAGCAAAAATATCTTCTATTTTTGCTGCATATAAAGATAAAAGCTCTTCTTTGTCTAAATTTTCTTTAATATAATCAAAAATCAACATTTCTGCAAACACTGAAGCAGTTTCTGCTGTAGTTAGTGGTGTATCTTGATTTAAAAAACTTACTTTATAAGAAAGTTTTTGATGTATAGTGTGACCTAGCTCATGTGCTAGGGTGAAAAGATCACGTCTTTGGTTGGTATAGTTTAAAAGTATGAAAGGATGGCTTAGTGGTGTACTTGAGTGAGAAAAAGCACCGCTTTGTTTAAATTCTTTAGGATAGACATCAATCCAATTATTCTCAAAAGCTTCTTTTGCTATGGTGTAAAAATCTTTAGAAAATTTTTCAAAGGCTTTTAAAACTATATCCTTTCCTTGATCAAAATCAACTTGCATTTCTTTTCCAATGGGTGCATAACGATCATAATCTTTTAACTTTTTATACCCTAGAATTTTTTTCTTTGCATTGTAAAATTTAGAAACGATATCAAAGCTATTTTCGCTAGCGCTAATAAGCGCATCAACACTTTTTTTAGAAATTTGATTTCTTATATGTCTTGGAGTTTCAGGACTTTCATAGGATCTTAACTCACAAATACTAGCAAGTTCACTTTTAATCATATTGAAAATATATACTAAAAGTTTGTTTTGCTTTTTTAAAGTTTTACTAAAGCATTTTGAAGCTTTTTTTCTAATGCTTCTATCTTTATCATAAAGCTTGCTTAGAATTTCTTCCTCGCTTAATTTTTGCCCTTCAAAATTAAATTTTAAAGCACTAAAGGTTTCATCAAATAATCTTGCAAATGCATTTGAGCCTGTACTTGATAGAGCTAATATAACTCTTTCTTCTTTTTTGGAAAGATTGTGTTTTTTGTGTTTGATAAGATTGTTTAAATAAAACTCATAATCTTTGCAAAATGTGATGAAAGTTTTGCTTTTTTCTTCTTTTAATTCGCAAAATTCAAGGTCAAAAAATAAAAGATTTTCTTCTATTTTTTTACTTAAATTTTCATATTTTGCATAAAAAGCACCTTTGGTGGTATCTTGTGCAAAATTTAAATACACATAGGTTAGTATGTGAGAAAGTTTTAAGATTAATTCTTCATAATTTTTTAAAGCCTGTAAGAATTGCTCATTGTCTAAACTATGAAGATTATTTTCATATTGTTTTTTAAATTCACAAGCTTCTTCTTGGGTTTTTTGTAAAAAAAGATTTAATTCTTGCTCATCTTTAAATAACGTACTTAAGTTCCAATTTTGCATGATTTTAGCTTTCTAAAATGAGTTTTTTTAATACAGCCATTCTAATGGCAACACCATTTTTAACTTGAGTTAAAACCTTACATCTTTTATCAGCCATTACTTCATCGCTAATATCAATGTTTCTATGCACAGGACCAGGATGTAGGATAATGAGATTTTTATCTTTTATTAAATCTTTACTAATGCAAAAATCATTTGCATAATCTTTAAGCGATGCATAGGTTGGAATATTGTGTCTTTCAGTTTGTGTTCTAAGACTCATGATAATATCAACATCATCAATGACTTCTTTTAATTTATTTGTTTTTTTAATAGGATAATTTGGCATAAAATGAGGCGGGGCTACTAGGGTGATATCAATACCAAAACGAGGTAATAATTCTAAATTTGAAGCAGCGACGCGCGAGTTTTTAATATCTCCTACTATTGCTATTTTTTTACCTTTTACATTATAATCAAAATGCTCCATTATAGTAAAAAGATCAAGTAAGGCTTGGGTAGGATGAGCATGTTTGCCATCGCCTCCATTAACTATAGGACAATGAGTATAATTTGCTAAAGTATGAGGCACACCTGAGTTTTTGTGTCTAACTACAATAGCACTTGGTGCCATTGCATCTAAATTCGCAGCAGTATCAAAAAGTGTTTCACCTTTACTTGAGCTACTTCTTGAAACATCTAATTTTAAAACTTTAGCACCCAGTCTTCTTGCAGCTGTTTCAAAGCTTGATTGAGTGCGTGTTGAATTTTCAAAAAAAATTGTTGTAACACTTTTTCCTTCTAAAAATGTATGCGGTTTTTCATCTAAAAATTCTTTTGCTTCTTTAAATAAAGCCAAGATTTCATCATTGTTAAAATCTTTTGTAGTAATTAAATGCCTCATAAGCCCTCCTTAAATTTTTAAATTAAGCTCATTATCTGAACAAATGGCGCTAAATAAAACGTCTGTTGAGCTATTTAAAGCTGTTTCAACACTATCTTGGATAACCCCTATGATAAATCCAACCGCAACTACTTGCATGGCTATATCATAATCAATATTAAATAAAGAGCAAGCAAGCGGTATAAGTAAGAGTGAGCCTCCAGCAACCCCGCTAGCTCCACAAGCTGCAAATGCGGCTAAAACACTCAAAAGCATAGCTTGTAAAAAATTTATTTCAATGCCTACTGTGTGAGCTGCTGCAAGACTTAATATGGCTATGGTTACAGCTGCTCCTGCCATATTAATCGTAGCGCCTAGTGGAATAGAAATACTATATAAATTATTATTGATATTTAATTTAGAGCAAAGTGCCATATTTACAGGGATGTTTGCTGCAGAACTTCTTGTGAAAAATGCAAAAACAGCGCTATGTTTTAAGCAAATAAAAATCAAAGGATAAGGATTTTTCTTTGTATAAGCAAAGACAATTAAAGCATTAATCACAAAGGCTACAAAAAACATGGTTAAAACTAAAATTATTAATAATTTAACATAACTTAAAAGTCCTGCTGCTCCTGTTTGAGCAACTGAATTTGCTACAAGTCCAAAAATTCCAAATGGAGCAAGCTTGACTATAAATTTAACAATTTTTAATACACCTTCGTTGATATCAGTAAAAAGTTGTTTTGCGTCATTTGAACAGTGCCTTAGAGCAAAACCCCCACCTATGGCCCAAGCTAATATACTTAAATAATTTCCTGAAGATAAGGCGTGGATAGGATTATCTACGATTTGAAAAAGTAAGGTTTTAAATACTTCGCCTATATGTGCAGGGCTTGTAGTAGAAGCTTTTTCAATATCGGTTAATACTAATTCTACGGGAAAGACAAAGCTTATACTAACCGCGCTTAAAGAAGCTAAAAAAGTTCCAAATATATATAAGAAAATGATATGTTTTATTTTTTCGCTTCCATGATTAAATTCTTTTGTGCAAATAGTTGTTAAGATTAAGATAAAAACCAAAATCGGTGCTATGGCTTTTAAAGCTCCTGTAAATAAAGCACCAAAAATATTTGCAAAAATAGCTAAATCTTTAGAAAAAACACCTACTAAAATTCCTAAAATAATACCTATGCAAATTTGTAAAATAAGATTTCCATCTTTATAGCGTTTGATTGCACAAGAAAATAAACTCATTTTTTACCTTTTTTGTAGTGATAAATTTTTAATTTATTCTAACAAAGTAAAGCTTAAATAAGCTTTTTTATTTTTAAGCTAGCTTATGTTAAAATAAAGCTAGAATTTTTATGATAAGGAATATAAAATATGTATTTGTTTACTTCTGAAGTTGTTAGTGCAGGACATCCTGATAAATGTGCTGATATTATAGCTGATTCTATAGTGGATGCTTTTTTAACTCATGATAAAGATTCAAGGGTTGCTAGTGAGGTTTTTGTAGCAGGAAATAAAGTAGTAATTGGTGGTGAGATTAAATCAAAACATAAACTAGAAAAACAAGATTATGAAAATATTGTAAAAAAAGCTTTGGCAGATATTGGCTATGATGGGCATCCACATTTTAGCAAAAAACAATGTTTACATCCTGATGATTTAGATGTAATGGTATTTTTAAATGAACAAAGTCCTGATATCAATCAAGGTGTTGATCAAGAAGATGGAGAGATTGGAGCGGGTGATCAAGGGATAATGTTTGGTTTTGCAAGTAATGAAGCAAAAGAATATATGCCAGCAGCTATTTCTTATGCTAGAATGCTTTGTGATAAAGTATATGAGTTTGCAAAAAACAATCCTGATAAACTTGGAGTGGATATTAAAACTCAAGTGACAATTGATTATGTAAATAAAGAAAATTTTGAAAATTGTAAACCTCAAAGCATCCATACTATTGTAGTTTCAGCTCCTTGTGTTGAAAGTATGAAAATAGAAGATCTAAGAGCTTTGGTGATGGATTTGATTTTGGATTCAAATTTGCCAAAAGAACTTTTTTGTCCGGAAAAAACAAGAATTTTAATCAACCCAACGGGAAAATATGTAAATCACAGCTCGTTACATGATAGTGGTTTAACAGGAAGAAAACTTATAGTAGATAGCTTTGGTGGTTATGCTCCAATAGGCGGAGGAGCACAATCTTCTAAAGATTATACTAAGGTTGATAGAAGTGGGCTTTATGCAGCAAGATGGCTTGCTAAAAATATCGTAGCCGCAGGTCTTGCTAAAAAATGCATAGTGCAGCTTTCTTATGCTATAGGTGTAGCTAAACCAACTTCTGTTAGTGTGGATTGTATGGGAACAAACACAAGATTAAATGATGATATTTTAAGTGATTTTGTAATGAAAACTTTCCCATTAACTCCAAATTGGATTAAAAATAAATTCAATCTTGATAAACCAAGTAAAGATACTTTCATGTATGCTGATGTAGCTGCTCGTGGTCAAGTGGGTCAAGCTGATTATCCTTGGGAAAAATTAGACGCACTTGATGAATTTAAGGCATTATAAAATGAAGCTTTTAAGCTTCATTTTGCTTTAAAAGTTTTTCTTTTATCTTTAAAATCAATACTTCTTTTGGCTTAATTACTGCATTTTCTTTTCCATTAACTGCATGATATATACTTACATTATAATTATTTGCATAAAAACGCATTAGAAAATTTTGTAATTTATACTCACTTGAAAAATTAAACCAAGCATTGTTTGAAATAGCGATGATGATCTTTGAGTTCTTGTAAAGTTTTTCTTTTGTAGCTTCAAAGCAGATAGCATTAGTGATGAGCTGATTATTTAGAATGTATTGATTTAATTCTTTTCCTTTTGAAAATTCATCAATATTTAAAAGATATTTTTTAAAAAAGTTTTTAAATATAGGAATTTCTTCTCCAAAAGGTACAAGATAATGTTTGTTAAAAACTTGTATGTTACCATTGTCAAATACATAAGTGCTATTGTATAGATGATTAGGTGTGGTACTTATAGCACCTGTGATGATGATGATTTGTTTTGATAAATCTTTTAAAGCTTGCAAATAACTTGGTGCTTTATTTAAAGCAAAGGCAAAAGCTGTTTCAGGAAAAATAATTGCTTCTTTGCCTTCTTTTATGGCCTGATTGATTTGATAAAATATATCTTTAGAATGAGTTTGTAAATTTTCTTGTATGAATTTTTGATCTTGGGAGATATTAGTTTGAATTAATTTATAGTCTAAATTTAGTGTTTGTGGTTGTTTTTGATTATATTGAGCTCCGATTAGAATAAGGATTAAAATGATTGCTATTTTATAATATCTTGAAATATATTTTTCATAATAAAAATAAGCAATCAAAAACATAGCTATAATGCCTTGATAACTTGCATCAAAGATTCCATATACACTTAAAACACCCCAATTTAGCCAATCAAATCCAAAAGGATGAACAAAACTAAGTAAAAAAATCCCACAAAGCCTTAAAAAATCATATTTAAGAAAAAAACATACTAAAAATAATAATCCATAAATTAATCCGATTAAGATAATTTCTAAAGGAATTAAATAAGCTAAATCAAAATAAATTGATGATAAAGCTATCCACCAAAACCATAAAATTCCTACAAAAAATCCGGTATAAAAATATCCTATTTTACTTTTATTTCTTAGCAATAAAATCAAACCATATATACTTAAAAATGGTGAAATAAATTCAAAAAGTAAATTTTCAAAAAAAGAAAAATAAATAAAATTTGACAATAAAAGTGCAGAAAAAAAGGCTTTTATTATTTTAAAAGTGGTAGAATTAGAATTTATGAACTTTAAAAAAAGGGGAAGAAATGGCAGAAAACGGAAATATTTGGACTTCATTGTTGCCTCTCATTGTGCTTTTTGCGATTTTTTATTTTTTGGTTATCAGACCACAGCAAAAACAAGCAAAAGACCACAAATTAATGGTTTTATCTTTAGAAAAAGGAGATAAAATCATCACAAATGGTGGGATAATTTGCGAGGTGGTAAAACCAGAAGAGGATTTTATCAAAGTTAAGCTTAATGATGAAAATGTAGTTGTAAAAATTTCTAGAGATTTCATAGCAAAGAAAATTGATGCGTAGTGGAAAAATTACTTATAGAAGTATCATTTTCTTTGTAGTTTTTCTTATAGGATTAATTTTTTCCATACCTTCTTTTATGCAAACCCAAAGTGGTGCTAAGATCAACCTAGGACTTGATTTGCAAGGTGGTTTGCATATGTTATTAGGTGTAGAAGTAGAAGAGGCGGTTAAATCAAAGGTTAAATCCATAGCCTCTTCTCTTAGTTATTCTATCAATAAAGAAGATATTATTGTTGATAAAATCAAAGTAAATGATACTAGTATTGAATTTAGTTTATTAGATGAAAATGATGTAGCTAAGGTTGATTTGTTATTAAAAGACATTAAAGGCTTGGCTATTACACACGAAAATTTACACTACACACTTTCTTTAACCCAAGAAGAAATTAAATTAACTCATGAACAAGCTATTTTACAAGCTGTAGAAACCATTAGAAATAGACTTGATCAATTTGGTCTTGCAGAGCCAAATGTAGCAAGATCAGGTGAGGATAAAATTTTAGTCGAACTTCCAGGTATTAAAACTGCTGTAGATGAGGCTAGAGCTAGAGAGCTTATCGCAAAAGCTGCACATTTGCAATTAATGGAAGTAGATGATGTTAGAATGGATCAGGTAAATAATCTTACTCCAGCTCAAGCTGCTGAATATGGAGACTTGATTTTTGAAGATGCAAAAAATCCTCAAATTAAATATCTAGTAAAATCTATACCTATTCTTGATGGTTCTATGTTAACAGATGCAAAAGTAGGCTTTGCGCAAAGTAATAATCTTCCTGTGATTAATTTTACCTTAAATTCAGAAGGTGCTAAAAAATTTGGAGACTATACAGGAAATAATGTAGGCAAACGCTTAGCTATAGTTTTAGATAATAAAGTATATTCAGCTCCAAGAATTAATGAAAGAATAGGTGGGGGTAGTGGTCAAATTAGTGGTAGCTTTACTGTTGAAGAAGCTCATGATGTGGCCATTGCTTTAAGAAGTGGGGCACTTTTAGCACCGGTTAAAATGCTTGAAAAAAGAAGTGTTGGACCATCTTTGGGTGCTGATAGTATTAAAATGAGTATGATAGCCCTAGCAGGTGCTTCTATATTAGTTATTGCATTTATGGTGATGTATTATGGTATAGCAGGAATTTTTGCTAATATTGCTTTAGTGGCAAATATTTTAGTGATTATTGCTGTAATGGCTATGTTTGGTGCAACCTTAACTTTACCTGGTATGGCAGGACTTGTGCTTACTGTGGGTATGGCAGTAGATTCTAATGTTATTATTAATGAAAGAATTAGGGAGTTATTGCGAGAAGGTGCTAGTATAAGGCAAAGTGTTGAAAATGGTTATAAGCATGCAATGAGTGCGATTTTAGATTCTAACATTACTTCGCTTATTACTTCAGTGGTACTTTATGCTTATGGAACAGGTGCAGTAAAAGGTTTTGCGGTGACTTTGAGTATTGGGATTTTAGTTTCGATGATTACTTCTATTGTTGGAACTCATGGTATGTTTGAAATGTTTATGAATCGTATGGAAAAAAGCAATAACACAAGATTATGGTTTGGATATAGGAGACCTTAATGCAATTTTTTAGTCAAAAACATGTTTATGATTTTATGAGAATGAGATTTGCAGCCATCTCTTTGTCTTTTATTTTATTTTTTGGTTCTATTTTTATCCTTTTTACTAAGGGTTTGAATTTTGGTATTGATTTTACCGGTGGAACTTTGGTGCAACTTCAATATGAGCAAAAAGCTCCTTTGGCTGAAATTCGCAAAGCTTTAGCTATTAATGAAAATTTAAAAGGTGCTAGTGTTACTGAATTTGGTAGTGCTAATGAAGTGATTATTCGTTTTTCAGGAAGTAGTGATAGTTTAGGAAGTGATATTGGAGTAAGTATTGCAAATTTATTAAAAGATACAGGTAAATTTGAAGTGCGCCGTGTGGATGTAGTAGGTCCAAAAGTAGGAGATGAACTGCGTAATAAAGGTCTTATGGCGGTTGGAATTTCTTTGATTGCTATTTTGATTTATTTGGCAGTAAGATTTGAATGGCGTTTTGCTATGGCTTCTATTGTGTGTGAAATTCATGATATAGTCATTACTTTAGGTGCTATTGCATTGTTCGAAATAGATGTAAATTTAGATATTTTGGCGGCTGTTTTAACCGTACTTGGGTATTCTTTAAATGATACGATTATTATTTTTGATAGGATTAGAGAAGGTGTTAAAATAAGTAAAAATTCAAAACTTGATTTAATTATCAATGAATCAGTTTCTGCAACTTTATCAAGAACTACTTTAACAACGGGTTTAACTTTAATTACTGTTGTAGTGCTTTATTTCTTTGGTGGATCTATGATAGAAGGTTTTGCTCTAACTATGATAGTGGGTATTGTAGCAGGTACTGCGAGTTCTATATTTGTAGCAAGTCCAGCACTTTTATGGTTTAAATTTAGTGTTGCGCAGTATCGTCAAAAAGAATTAGAAAAAGTAAAGAAAAAACAAGAAAAAGAGAAATTAAGAGCGATGTATGAAAAAGGAACAGTGTAAAAATGAATTGGGGTAAGGTTATTTATATCTTTTTTGCTCTAATGAGCTTAACTACAACCGCAGGATTTTTATATGATCAAAATGAAGTTGCTTTATTTATTGCAGCTTGTGTGAATTTAATTTCTACTTTATTGAAAATTGGGGTTAGAAATTTCTTAGCAGCTGAATTATTTGCTAGTTCTTTGGTGGCTGATTTGCATTTAATTCCAGCTTTTGCTTTAATACAAATTAATCCAGAAGCTAATGTTATGGTTTATACTTTAGCAATTGGTGCTTTGATAGCTAATATCTTTTCAATGATTTTAGTTATAGTTGATTCAGTAAAAAATCAAGAAGAAAATTAGGAGTGAAAATGGCATATGAAGCAGGTAAAATAGAAAAAAAATGGCAAAAAATTTGGCAAGAAAAAGAATATTTTGAACCAAAAGATGATTTTTCTTTGCCAAAAAAATACATTTTATCTATGTTTCCATACCCAAGTGGTAGAATTCATATGGGACATGTGAGAAACTATAGCATAGGCGATGCTATGGCTAGATATTATAGAAAAAAAGGTTTTAATGTCTTACATCCTATAGGTTTTGATAGTTTTGGTATGCCTGCTGAAAATGCTGCGATTAAACATGGCATCCATCCTAAAAAATGGACTTATGAAAATATTGATTATATGCAAAATGAGCTTGCTTCTTTGGGTTTTTCTTTTTCTAAAAAAAGAATGCTTGCTACTTCTGATCCTTTATATACTAAATTTGAGCAAGAATTTTTCATCAAAATGTATGAGAAAGGGCTTGTTTATACTAAAGAAGCTGAAGTTAATTGGTGTGAGAATGATAAAACAGTTTTAGCAAATGAGCAAGTTGAAGATGGCAAATGTTGGCGTTGTGGGCATGAAGTCATTAGAAAAAAAATGCCAGGATATTATGTAAAAATTACCGCTTATGCAGATGAATTATTGCAAGATCTTAAAAAATTAGAAGGAAAATGGCCAAGTCAAGTTCTAACTATGCAAGAGAATTGGATAGGTAAAAGCACAGGGCTTAGTTTTGATTTTGATATAGAAGAAAATAATAAAATCAGTGCAAAAAAAATCAATGTTTTTACCACAAGAGCTGAGACTATTTATGGAGTATCTTACATTGCTTTAGCGCCTGATCATGAAATAGTAAATGAATTAATTGATAAAAAATTACTAGATCAAGATGTTATAGCTAAAATTCAAAATATACAAAATCAAACACCGCGCCAAAGACAAGCCGCACCAAAAGAAGGATATTTTTTAAATCTTTATGTAATCCATCCACTAAGCAAAGAAAAAATTCCTTTATGGGTAGCTAATTTTGTTTTAAGTGATTATGGTAGTGGTGCTGTTATGAGTGTACCTGCTCATGATGAAAGAGATTATGAGTTTGCAAAAACTTATAATTTGGCTATAAAAAAAGTAATTTATAAAGATGAAAATGATACACAGTGTTATACTTTAAAAGAAGGCGTTTTAATTAATAGTGGCGAATTTGATCAACTAGAATGCAATGATGCTAGAGAAAAAATTAGTTTAAAAATTGAATCTTTGGGTATTGGTAAAAAGGTTACCAATTTTAAAATTCGTGATTGGGGTGTTTCTAGACAAAGATATTGGGGTGCTCCTATACCAATGATTAAGTGTGACTCTTGTGGCATAGTCCCTCAAAAAATAGAAAATTTACCTATTACCTTGCCTGAAGACGTGGTGATAAATGGAGAAGGAAATCCGCTTGATAAGCATGAAACATGGAAAGAGTGCGTTTGTCCAAAATGTGGTAAAAAAGCACAAAAAGAAAGCGATACTTTAGATACTTTCTTTGAAAGTTCTTGGTATTTTGCGCGTTTTGCAAGTGATGATAAAACATGGCAAGAAAAAGCAGTAGATGAAAAAAGTGTTAATTATTGGATGAATGTTGATGAATATATTGGTGGGATTGAACATGCGATATTGCATTTACTCTATGCTAGATTTTTCCAAAAAGCACTTAGAGATTTGGGTTATTTAAAAGATGATGAGCCTTTTAATAGACTTTTAACCCAAGGAATGGTCACTAAAGATGGTGCTAAGATGAGTAAGTCTAAGGGGAATGTGGTTGATCCTGATTATATTATAGAAAAATATGGAGCAGATAGTGCAAGATTGTTTATATTGTTTGCTGCACCACCTGCTAAAGAACTTGAATGGAACGATAGTGCATTAGAAGGTGCGTTTAAATTTATCAATAGGCTTTATGAAAAGGCTATGAGTTTAGAATGTGGAAAATTACAAGAAATTGATCATCAAAGTTTAAATAAAGAAGAAAAATATGCTAGATTAAAAGTATATGAAGCTTTGAAAAAATCTTTCGAAGTTTATGAAGAAAGCTTTGCCTTTAATACCTTAATAGCTGCATGTATGGAGGCTTTAAATGCTTTAAATGCTATAAATCATAAAGAAGTTTCAAAAGAAGCTTTTTATATTATTTTAAATATCTTAGAGCCTATCATCCCTCATGTTTGTTTTGAACTTAGTGAGCATTTATTTAAATGTGAAAATTTTAAAGTATTAAAAATAAAAGATGAGGTTTTTATAAAGGATAGCTTTAATATAGCTATTAGTGTTAATGGTAAAAAAAGAGCACAGATTGAAATAAATTCAGAAGCTAAAGAAGATGAGATTTTAGCTTTAGCTAAAGAAAATGTCGCAAAATGGCTAGAAGGAAAAACTATAGTAAAAGAAATTTATATTGACAAGAAATTAGTAAATTTGGTGATTAAATGAAAAAATATCTAGTGTTGTTTTTTGCTTTTTTCATCATAGCTTGTGGATATATTCCCTCTTCGCAGATGGCAAGTAGGGTTTTGGGTGAAAATGTATTTTTAAAAATCAATATTAGCAAACAAGATCCTGAAAACAGTGTTTACATAACAGACATTCTAAGAGAAGCCATGCTTAATAAGCTTGGTAGAAAAATCACAGATGAGTATAATGCAGATAGTTCTATTATAGTCACGATGAAAAAATTAGAATTTCATCCTATGGTTTATGATAAAAATGGTTATGTGATTAATTATAAAGCAGAGCTTTATTTGGAGTTTGTGTTGCGTTATAAAAATGGCAAGGAAGAAATTGTAAATACTAAAGGAAGTTATAATTTTGATATTAATCCAAACTCTATCATCAGTGATCAAGCAAGATTTGAAGCGATTAAAAATGCATCAAGTGAAGCTTTTGATGAATTTGTTTCTATTATAGCTATTAGGGGTTATAAATAAAATGGCAAGTCATATCAATGAAATTGCAAAAGAAACATTGATAAAACTAAAAGAGCGTAAGTTATATCCAACTCCTGAAAATTATAGCGAGGTGTTTGAAGAGTGTGCTAAAAAAGCAGGAGTGATGAGTTCAAATAAAGCTAGAATAGAAAAATACACCAATCTTTTAGATGATTCTTACAAACAAGAATTAAAAGGAAAAAGTATTCGAACTATTGATGAGTTTTTGATGTTTTTAGTCTCTAGGCTCAATAGACAGGTAAGTAGAAAATATGAAGATGTTTATGCTTTGCTTGGCTTAATCATTCAACAACTTAGTATTAGTAAAGATAAAAAAATCAAAGAGCTTGCTCAAATTACTCAACACAGATTATCCCAAGCTATGGATTTAGAAACCATATATCTTTTAAGAGCTAAATGGAAAGAACTTGAAAAATCTTATGAAGATGGAGAACTCTTAAAAAAATTAGAAGAATTTAATATCCGAGCTTTTTTGGATTTTCATGCTTTAATAGAAAAACTTATCACTATGCTAAAAGAACGTTCTTATGAAAAACAAGCTGAACTTTTACTAGCTTCTTTGGAACCTTTATTTGGTGAGAGTAAAGAAGTAGAGCAATTTAAGCAAAAATTAAAAGAAAATCCTAGATTGATTGCTAGAAAAGAATTTGCACATGAATATTGTTTGATGCTACAAAAAAAAGAAGCAATAGATAAATACTACATACAAAAAAATCTTTCTTTTTTCAATCAACATTTAGAAAGCCTCAATGAAATGGTTTCAAAGCTTTATGATAATAGCCAAGAAGATGTGAAATTTATTAATGCTTTAACTAAAGATGAAAATGGTAATGTGCAGGTTAATTTTGATACATTAAAAGATAAGCTTTTGTATGCAAACGAGCAAATAGCTCAAATTAAAACTCAAATTCAAGCTACAAGCGATGATGAGCAAAGAGAACAATGGAGTCTTGCTCAAGAGCTTAAAAAACTTGATGAAAATTATAAGCTTTATGCGGTTAATTATGCTTTATCTTTCTTTAAAATCAATAATATAGAACATGTTATTAATGCTTATGGTATTGATAGTTTTAAAACCATTAGTGGGAAGTTTAAAAAAATCCTCAAAGACTTATGTAAAAATTTAGCTGAAATTTGGATTTTAGATGAAAGTTCTTATTTAATTGTTTTTCCGGGTAAAAGCTTAGAAGATGCTCAAATCTTTACGGAAAAAGCTTTGAAACTTATAGATGATTATAAATTTATTTATAAAGAAGAAGTAGTTAGACTTGTTTTATCATCTTCTTGTATAGAAAAAAAAGAATTTCCAGATGGCGATATTTTAAAAGAATTAATGCAAAAAGCTTAGTATGAAATTCCAGCAAACACTTTCACAAAAAACTATGCATGTACAAAAAATCAGTAGATTTTTTATGTTTAGTATGTATGAAAAATATAAAAAATTTATCCCAAAAACTAAAAATATTCAAATTATTGGCACTAATGGCAAAGGAAGTACAGGTAGATTTTTAGCGCTTTTACTCTTAGAGCAAGGATGTAAAGTAGGGCATTATACAAGTCCACATATTTTTGAATTTAATGAAAGATTTTGGTTAAATGGAAAAATTACAGGCAATGAGCTTTTAGAAAAAGCACACGAAGAATTGGAAAGTGTTTTTTTAGATGATGTGAAAAAACTTAGCTATTTTGAGTATGCTACATTTTTAGCATTTTTTGTTTTTAAAGATTGTGATTATGTGATTTTAGAAGCTGGAGTAGGTGGAGAGTACGATGCAACAAGTGTTTTTGAGATAGATTTTAGTATTTTTACTAAAATAGGTTTTGATCATCAAGATTTATTGGGTAAAAACTTAGATGAAATAGCAAGAACAAAATTAAAAGCCATGAGTGCTAAAGCTTTAATTAATCATAAGCAAGAAACAAAAGTATTAAATTTGGCTCAAAAAATAGCAAAATTAAAACAAGCTAGTTTAGATATTAGTGCGTTAGATAAAAATACAATTATTTATCCTTGTGTACAGGAATATATTCAAAAATATAATTTAGCAACTTTTTTAAAAGATAATCTTTTTTTAGCCTTAGAAGCTTTTTCTAAAATTTATGCCAAAAATGAAAAAGAATTGATTTGCAGCATTAGTAATTTGCCAAAACTTGATTTAAAAGGAAGGTGTGAGCAAATAAGTCAAAATATTTTTGTTGATGTAGGCCATAATGAAATGGCAGCTTTAACTTTAGCTGAAATTTTCAAGGAAAAAAAAGTTCATTTGGTTTATAATTGCTTTTTAGATAAAGATTCTTATAAAATTTTAAGAGCTTTAAAGCCTATAATAAAAATAGTTGAAATTTATGAATATGAAAGCAAAGACAGACCTTTAGCAGGCTCTGTTTTGCTAGAAAATTTAGAAAAATTAGATATTGCTTATCAAAAATTTGAACAAATAAAAAAAGATGAGTTGTATTTAGTTTTTGGTTCTTTTGTATTGGTAGAAAATTTTTTAAGAGGCTATAATGAAAGATAAATTTACGTTAACTATCACAGATGTAAATGGTTCTAGACATTTTTTATTAAGTCAGATCATAAAAAAAGTAATTATTTATTTTACTACTTTTGTTTTTGTTGTTATAGTTTTGGGTGCTTTATATATTAATTATTTAGCAGATAAGCGTTCAGAGCTTTTAAAAGAGCAAGAAGCATTGTCAGCAAAAAATACTAAATTATTTTCTCAAAATGAAAGTATGCAAAAAAGTTTAGAGGAAAAAACAGCCTTGTATGATGAACTCCAAACTCAACTTGCAGATATTGAAGAAAATTTAGGCTTAAAGCAAGATGAGGGTTTAGATATACCAGAAAGATTGGAAAAAGTTAAACTTACCAACGATCAAGCCTATTTATTTTTAACACAAATTCCAAATGGCCATGTGGTAGAAGATAATGGAGTCACAGGTAATTTCGGATGGCGCCATCATCCTATATTAAATAAAAAAGAGTTTCATCCAGGTATTGATTTAAGAGCAGCTTTAAATACTCCTATTTATGCACCGGCAAATGGAGTAGTTGAATATGCTGCATATAGTAATAATGGTTATGGTTATTCAGTGATTTTGATCCATAATTTTGGCTTTAAAACGGTATATGCACATATGATGCGCAAAGATGTTGTTAAGGCAGGGCAATTTGTAAAAAAAGGTGATTTGCTTGGATATACAGGAAATACCGGTCTTTCTACTGGACCACATTTGCATTATGAGGTTAGATTTATTAATAAACTTTTAGACCCTAAAATTTTTATAGATTTAAACCGAAAAAATTATGAACAAATATTTGATAAAGAAAGGAGAGTTCCATGGCAATCTTTAATAAAGGCTCTATTGCTACAGTATCCGAAACTACAGTCATTTCAAACGGAGCAAAAATAGAAGGAAAATTTTATTTTGACTCTATGCTTCATTTAGATGGAGAGATTACAGGTGTGATTGATTCTTCTAATGTGATAGTGATAGGTAAAAGTGGTGTTTTAAAAGGACAAGTTAAGGCAAGTAAGATAGTGATTAATGGGGTTTTTGAAGGAGAAATGCAAGTTGATTCTTTGGAAATTTTATCCGGTGGTGTGCTTAATGGTAATATCATAGTTAAACAATTAAGCATTGAAAATGGTGGAAAATTTAATGGAAGCAGTAAAATAATTGAAAAAGACGAAGAACTTGCAACTATTGATGTGAGCATAGAAAATTCAGAAAATGCAAGCTAAATTATATGAATATTTATTAAGTAACAAAACTGAGTTAATAGTTTGTGAGAATGATAAAGAAGCAGATGAGTTAGCTCAAGTTTGTTTATTTTTAAATTTAAAAACTTTCGTTTTACCTGATTTTAGAGCAGAATTTGGTAGTGACTTGCGCTCTTTTTCTAAAGAGCTTTTTGAAATTTGTAAAGTTTTAAATGCTTATCACAAAGAAGATGAAAATAAAATTTTAATTTCTCCTATAAAAACAATTTTGCAAAAACTCCCCGGGAAAAAGCATCTAAAAAACATTATTCTTAAAAGAAATTCACTTCTTGCTTTAGAGAAATTTAAAGAAGAAATTTTACATAGTGGGTATGAGTTTGTAGATATAGTTCAAGATAAGGGTGAGGTTTCAATACGCGGGGATATTATAGATATTTTTGCGATTAATGAAGAACAACCTTTTAGAATTTTGCTTTTTTCAGATGAGATAGAAAGTATAAGATATTTTGATATACATACGCAAAAATCAATCCCTGCTGAACTCTCCAATATAGAAATTTGTCCATTTTTAAGTGCTTTTAATCAAGAGCAATATGAAAATCTACAAGAAAAAATTCAAAATTTTCAAAGTCAAAGCATTGTTAATGATGTTAATTCTTTAGGCTTTTGGTGTGTTGATGATTTTTGTGATTATTTAGATTTAAATTTTGTGAGTATAAAAAATTTTGATATAAATGATTTTGAAGAAGATATTAGTAAAATTAATCAAAATATTTTACCTGAACCAAGATGTTGTAAAGATTTGGTAAGTTCTTATAATCATGATTTTTTCACTTTTCACAAAGATAAAAAAATTACTATTTTGGCAAAAAATGAAGCTTTGTTTAAAGCTTTAAATTTACAAGAATTTTCAAATATTAAATTAAAAATATCTCAAGAAAGAATCAACCTAATCACTCAAGATGAGCTTATTATCTCTTTAAATAAAAAAGAAAAAAGTAAAAGAGTTAGAAAAGCAAGTTTGGTAATAGATGAGCTTAGGGTTGGGGATTTTGTTGTACATGAAGATTATGGTATAGCTAAATTTTTAGGTCTTGAGATTATTATAATTGCAGGAGCAAAAAAAGAATTTGTCACTCTTGGGTATTTAAATAACGATAAGCTTTTATTGCCTGTTGAAAATTTATATATGATTGATAAATATATCGGTGCAAGTGGTGGCGTGCCTTTACTTGATAAGCTTGGAAAAGGAAGTTTTCTAAAAATCAAAGAAAGATTAAAAGAAAAATTATTTGCCATTGCTTCAAATATAGTTTCTTTAGCAGCGGCTAGAGCTTTGATAAAAGCAAAAGAATTAAAAATTTCTCAAGAATTACAAGATGAATTTATCAATAAAGCAGGATTTTTTTATACTAAAGATCAAAGTCAAGTTTGTCAAGAAATCACTCAAGATTTAAAAAGTATGCAGGTGATGGATAGGCTTTTAAGTGGTGATGTGGGCTTTGGTAAAACAGAAGTTGCTATGAATGCTATATTTACTTGTGTAAAAAGTGGCTATACGGCTTTGTTTTTTGTGCCAACTACTTTACTTTCAGCCCAGCATTTTAAAACCTTAAAACGAAGATTTGATTCTTTTAATATAGAGGTTTTTAAGCTAGATCGCTTTACTAGTGCTAAAGAAAAAAAACAAGTTTTAGCGTTTTTAAAAGAAAATAAGCCTTGTGTAGTGGTTGGAACGCATTCTCTTTTAGGGGTTGAGTGTGAAAATTTGGGTTTAGTTGTGATAGATGAGGAGCATAAATTTGGTGTAAAACAAAAAGAAAAACTCAAAGAATTAAGTAAAAACTCCCATATTTTATCTATGTCAGCAACGCCTATACCAAGAAGCTTAAATCAAGCTCTTAGTTCTTTAAAATCATATAGTGTTTTACAAACTCCACCTGAGGATCGTTTGGATGTGCGTACCTTTGTTAGAGAAAGTAATGACGCTTTGATTAAAGAAGCTATTTCTAGAGAATTAAGAAGAGCAGGACAAATTTTTTATATACACAATCATATAGCAAGTATTGATGGGTGTAAAAAATATCTTTTAGATTTGTTTCCAAATTTAAAAATTTTAATCTTGCATTCTAAAATTGATGCAAAAACTACTGAAGAAGAAATGATTAAATTTGAAAATAAAGAATATGACTTATTGCTTTGTACTTCTATAGTTGAAAGTGGTATTGATTTAGCAAATGCAAACACTATCATAGTGGAAAATTCAGATCGCTTTGGTATGGCTGATTTGCACCAACTTAGAGGAAGAGTAGGGCGTAGTGCTAAGCAAGGGTATTGTTATTTTTTGATTGAAGATAAGGAAAAAATCACAAAAGATTCTTTAAAAAGACTTACGAGTTTGGAGAGTAATTCTTATTTAGGTTCAGGAAGCGTGCTTGCTTACCATGATTTAGAAATTCGTGGTGGTGGAAATTTATTAGGCGTGGATCAAAGTGGACATATAGAGCAAATTGGTTATAGTTTATATCTTAAAATGTTAGAAGATGAAATTAATAAGCTAAGCAAAAAAGAAGAAATTAAAGAGAAAAAAATAGATCTAAAGCTTAATATCAATGCCTTTTTAAATAGTGAGTATATTAGCGAAGATCGTTTGAGATTAGAGCTTTATAGAAGACTTAGTAAATGTATGAGTGTTAATGAAGTTTATGAGATAGAAAGTGAGATGAATGATCGTTTTGGTAAGCCTGATATTTTTACTAAGCAGTTTTTGGATTTAATCATTATAAAAATTTTGGCTAGCAAGCATTATAAACTAGTGAGTAATTATGAGCAAAATATTTGTTTTGTAAAAGATGATGAGAGTAAGGAAGTCATTAAGGCAAAAAGTAAAGACGATGATGATGTGATCGAGGCTATTTTGATGCATTTAAGAAAGAGTGAAAAAGCATGAGCGGATATGAAATTTTTAAAGCTTTAGTTAATACAAATATTGACTATAAAGATTTTGAATGGTTAGAAAATAATACTTTAAGCGAGTTTGAAATTTTAATTTCTGTGGTTTTAACTCAAAATACAAACTGGAAAAATGTGTTAAAAGCTTTGACAAATTTAAAACAAGCAAATATTACCAAGATAGAAGATTTATTAACTTTAAGCACTCAAGATTTAGCACTTTTAATAAAGCCAAGTGGATTTTATAATACCAAGGCAAAATATATTAAAAATTTCACTCAAAAATATTTTCAAAATTTTAATTCTTTTGAACTTTTTAAAGAAGAAGTAGATAGAGAATGGCTTTTAGGTATTAAAGGCTTGGGTCAAGAAAGTGTAGATGGAATTTTAAATTATATATGTAAAAAAGAAGTTTTAGTAGTTGATGCTTATAGTGCAAAAATAGCTAATTATTTAGGCTATGAGTGTCAAAGTTATGATGAATTAGCAGATTTTTTAAAAAAAGGCATAGCTAAAAATCAACAAGATTTATGTGTTTTACTAAAAAAAGAATGTAAACTATACGAGCTTTATCAAATTTTTCATGCTTTAATTGTTTCTTTTTGTAAAACACACTTTCAAGGTAAAAAACTTTCAGCAGATGGTGCGCTTATTTTAGATCCTTTAAAATTTTAAATTTATTTTTTATTTAAAAAGTTAATTTTTTACGATTAAAGTGCTATAATGTATTTAACTTCATAAAAAGGAGAAGTAATGAATACAAGTATAGTTGGAAAGCAATTTGAGCTAACTGAGTCTATAAAAGAGTATGTGGAAAAAAGCTTTGATGCTTTAAGTAAATATGGCTTAGATGTGATTTCTGCACGTTGTGTTATAAGCGCTGATGAAAGGCATGGAAAGAAAGGATTTTGGGCTGAATTTAGCATTAACTTAGCTGGTATTAATACAGTGGTTGTAAAGCAAAAAGATAAAGACTTATATGCTGCTATAGATTTAGCTATTGATAGAATTTCTAAGGTTTTAAGAAGATTACATGATAAAAATATTACTCATAAGCATCAAGATGAGATAAAAGAAAATTTAGTATTGCCAAGTGTGATTGAGGAAGATGAGATAGTTCCAACAGAACTTGAGCTATACAAACCTTTAGAAATTGAAGAAGCATTAGAAAAGCTAAAAGCAAGTAAGGATATATTTTTAGTTTTTAATGACATAGATGCAAAAATGAGGGTGCTATATAAGAAAAAAGATGGTAAATTTGGTTTATTTTAAAAAATCTAGCCTTTTTAAGGCTAGATGTATTAGAAGAGTTTGTTAAAGATTTTATCTATTGCCTGATCTACTTTTTTACCTGTGTTTTTAGCACCATCACTAGCATTTCCACCTATTGTATTAACAATAGAATTTACAACACTTTTTGTATCAAGACTTACTTTAGGATCTTGTGTTGTTCCTTTTATAATGCCTTTGAAATTTGCTCTATCAATAATGATATTAAAAGGAATGTTTAATTTGGTACTTTTTGTATCAACCTTACCTTTGCTAATATTTATATTGCTTCTATCAGCCACTAGGTTTAAATTTAAATCTATAAGATTTTTGTTGATATTTATTTTGGCTTCACCGTTGCGATATACATCTTGAGTGATATCTTTTTGTAAAAGTAACATTAAAGCACCTGTGATAAGATTTTTCTTAAGTTGCCCATCGGCTAAATTCATTAGCACTACACCACTTTCTTTTAAAAGATCGTAGTCAATGCTTAAATTTGATTTTGCTTGGTAATAATCAGGCAAATCTAAGCTTTGAGTTAAATTTGAAAGATCGGTATTTTGCATTTTAGCGTTAAAAATATTATTTTTTAAAGTGGCATTTAATGAGCCGTTAAATATATTTTTACTATTAATACTTGCATCTATTAAAGCGTTTTTAAAATCAAATTTTCCTTCAAAATCAGCCTTGCCCTTTAAGTTTCTATCGACTAAAAATCCTAGTTTAGAAAAATCTTGCAATGATATATTATAAGTGCTTGCTAGAGCCATTTGATTAAGATCAAAATTTCCTTTTAATGAGTTAATATTTGCAAATGAACTTAGAGCTTTAGCATTAAAATCAATGATTGATTTAGAAATTTTTCCATCAAGATTGATTTTTGCTGAAGTATTCTTTGGAAATTTTTTATCCAAAAGCTTGGATAATTCTACTTCATTAAAAGAAGAATTGATAGTGGCTTTAAAATCACCATTAATATTGTTAAAATCAAGTGTTTTTAAATCAATATCAGCATTTACATCGCCAAATGCTAAAACTTTTTGTCCTATTAAAGGGAAAAGTTGTTCTAATTTTATATTATCAACTTTCGCTTGTAAACTTTTCCCATTGGATTTTGCATTGATAAGTCCTTGCATGATTTTAATATTTGCATCAAGATTTTGAATTTGATTTGCCTTAAGATCAACTTTGGCATCTAAATTTAAAGGTCCATTGAGATCTTGTTTGGTTAAAGGTTTTAATTTGTTAAGATTATCTACAAAAGCACTAATTTGTGCTTTTAAATCTTTGTTTGTAAGATTATAAGAGCCTTTTAGCTGAGGTATTTTTGCTATGTTTGAATCAAGCAAAGCTTCATAATCAATCAAAGAATTTTTCGCATTTGCTTTAGCTTGTAGATTAAAAGTTGTTTTTGGAAAATCAAGATTGCTTAGTTTTTTAAATTCTACAACATTTATATTTGCATTGTTTAACCTAGTATTTAGATTGAAATTTTTAAAATCAAGTCCTTGCGCTTTTAAATCTAAAATTAATTTAGAATTAATAAAAGCAGGCATAGAGATAGTCTTTAAAAGCTCTGCTACTTCTATATTGGTTGTGTTGATATTAAGATTATTATTTTCTAAAATAGCTTTTAAGCTACCACCAAATCCCAGCAAGTTAGCATCTAATTTTTGTAATTGATTGCTTGCAAAAAGTAAATTACCTTGAATTTGACTTTTGCCTTGGAGTTTCATTTTAGCTAAAGATGAAAATTGATTAAAATCATCTATTTTGATGTCAAAATCACTAGTTAAGCTTTGTTTTGCTATATCATAAATACTTTTTTGTGTATAAAGTTTGAAGAAGTTGCTTAAAATTTCACTTTTAGAAATAACTTCATTGTTTTGGATCAAAGATCTTATTTCACCCTTTATATAGCTTTGTTTTGGCAGGCTTAGATTGAAATCTTTTTCAATTAGAGTATTGTTGATAGAACTTGTGTAAAAATTAATCAAAGCATTACCATTTGGTTTTAAATCTTTAGCTTGTATATCACTTATAATACTAATTTTTCCTTGAGCATATCTTGGTAAATTAGCAAAATCTAAAATTTGAGCTAAATCTATATTTTTTCCAATAAATTCAAGATTTATAGGAGAAAAATCAACAAATTTTGCATCTAAGCTAAGATTAGAATCAAACAAAAAACCATTACCTTTTACTAAAAAATCACTACTTTTACCTACAGCACTACCTTTAAATGTAAAATCTCTATCGCTTTTTAAGCCAAGTTCTTGAATATAATTTTGTTTAAGTCCTAAAAGATAATTTAAATCAAATCCTAGTCTTAAAGGTGATATGTCACCTTCTATATTAGTAAAAAATTTATCATCAATATTTGTTTTAATGTCAAGTTGTGAAAAACTAATTTTAAAATTTTCAAATTTAACATTCATACCGCTTTTTTGAGCAATAATCGTTTCGATTCTTGGCTTTAAAAAAGCATTACCCATGCTTGTAAATAATAATGTATATATAGCTAATAATGCCACGCACACTACGCCTAAAAGAATGTAAAGAATTTTTTTCATAAGAAACCTTTATAATAATATATCATAAAAATTTAGTGTAATAGACTAAACTTATATGATATATTTTACTTAATTTATTGACAATTAACTTTCTTTAATGTATAATTCTATCACTCAAAAACAAAGAGTGCTAAAAATAGCACATTTTAGAAAGGATAAAAAATGAATTTTCAACCTCTAGGAAAGCGTATTTTAGTAAAACGCTTAGAAGAAATGAAAACTACTGCTTCTGGGATTATTATACCAGATAATGCTAAAGAAAAACCATTAAATGGTGAAGTTGTTGCAGTGAGTAAAGAAATAGAAGATATTAAAGTAAATGATAAAGTAATGTTTGCAAAATACGGCGGAACTGAAATAAAACTTGATAATGAAGAGTATTTAGTTCTTAATGTTGAAGATGTTTTAGGGATTATTAAATAAAAAAGGATAAAAAATGGCAAAAGAAATATTTTTTTCAGATGAAGCAAGAAATAAACTTTATGAAGGTGTTAAAAAACTTAATGATGCAGTAAAAGTTACCATGGGACCACGTGGTCGCAATGTATTAATCCAAAAAAGCTTTGGTGCTCCAACTATCACAAAAGATGGTGTGAGTGTGGCTAAAGAAGTAGAATTAAAAGATTCTTTAGAAAATATGGGTGCTTCTTTAGTTAGAGAAGTAGCTAGTAAAACAGCTGATCAAGCAGGCGATGGAACAACAACGGCAACAGTTTTAGCGCATGCTATTTTTAAAGAAGGTTTGAGAAATATCACAGCAGGTGCCAATCCTATCGAAGTTAAAAGAGGTATGGATAAAGCTTGTGAAGCTATAGTAGCTGAACTTAAAAAACTTTCTCGTGAAGTTAAAGACAAAAAAGAAATTGCTCAAGTTGCAACAATTTCTGCAAATTCAGATGAGAAAATCGGAAATTTAATCGCTGATGCTATGGAAAAAGTTGGAAAAGATGGTGTTATCACTGTTGAAGAAGCAAAATCAATCAATGATGAATTAAATGTGGTTGAAGGTATGCAATTTGATAGAGGTTATTTAAGCCCATATTTTATTACAAATACTGAAAAAATGACAGCTGAATTGCAAAATCCATTTATTTTGTTATTTGATAAAAAAATTGCTAATTTAAAAGATTTATTACCAATTTTAGAGCAAATTCAAAAAACAGGAAAACCACTTTTAATTATAGCTGAAGACATTGAAGGTGAAGCTTTAGCAACTTTAGTTGTAAATAAATTAAGAGGTGTTTTAAATATTTCAGCAGTTAAAGCTCCTGGATTTGGCGATAGAAGAAAAGCTATGCTTGAAGATATTGCTATTTTAACAGGCGGTGAAGTGATTTCTGAAGAGCTTGGAAGAACTTTAGAAAGTGCTAGTATCCAAGATTTAGGTCAAGCTTCAAGCGTGATTATTGACAAAGATAATACAACTATTGTAAATGGCGCAGGTGAAAAAGCAAATATTGATGCAAGAATTAATCAAATCAAAGCTCAAATTGCTGAAACAAGCTCAGATTATGATAGAGAAAAACTACAAGAAAGACTAGCTAAGTTAAGCGGTGGTGTAGCGGTGATTAAAGTTGGTGCTGCTACTGAAACTGAAATGAAAGAGAAAAAAGATAGAGTTGATGATGCATTAAGTGCTACAAAAGCTGCTGTTGAAGAAGGTATAGTAATAGGCGGTGGTGCTGCATTAATCAAAGCAAAATCAAAAATCAGCTTGAATTTGCAAGGTGATGAGGCTATTGGTGCTGCTATTGTAGAAAGAGCTTTAAGAGCACCTTTAAGACAAATTGCTGAAAATGCTGGATTTGATGCTGGTGTGGTTGTAAATACAGTAGAAAATAGTAAAGAAGAAAATACCGGTTTTGATGCTGCAAAAGGTGAATATGTAAATATGCTTGAAAGCGGTATTATTGATCCTGTTAAAGTAGAAAGAGTGGCTTTGCTTAATGCAGTTTCAGTAGCTAGTATGCTTTTAACAACTGAAGCTACAATTAGTGAAATCAAAGAGGATAAACCTGCTATGCCTGATATGAGTGGCATGGGCGGTATGGGAGGCATGGGTGGTATGATGTAATACCATCTTTTTGTTGCTTTTGAGTTGCTTTTTATATAAAGCAACTCACTCTTTTTTTATTTTTCTGCACTGATTTTTATTTTTGTTATAATAGATGTAAAATTATAAGGATTTTACATGAAAAACTTACAAGAAGAGCGATTTTCCAACTCAAAATACATTAAACCTAAAAGATATACTTATATAGGCAAAGATAATAAAAAATATACTTGGGATTTTATAGAAGCATTGGATAGTGTTTCTGTTTTTTTGTATCATACTCAAAAAGATTCTTTTGTCTTTGTAAAACAATTTAGAATTCCTTTATGGGATTATCAAAAACGTAATAACTTAAAATTAGATGAGATGGGATTTAGCATAGAGCTTTGTTCAGGACTTGTTGATAAAAATTTGAGTTTAGACGAAATAGCTAAAGAAGAATGTATTGAAGAGCTAGGTTATACTCCTAAGGTTGTAGAAAAAATAGGAGAGTTTTATACAGGTTTTGGTTCAGGTGTAAGTAGACAGTTTTTATTTTATGCTGAAATTACCGAAGATGATAAAACTGGTCATGGTGGTGGAATTGATGGAGAGGATATTCAAGCAGTATGGATAAAAAGAAAAGACTTTGAAAAATTTTCTAAAGAAAATCCTATCAAAACCCCTTTACTTGAATATGCGTATTTGTGGTTTAAAGGTAAGAATTAACCTTACCTTTATTTTTCTTCTTTATTTTCAATGTTTGGGTCTTTTTCATCAAGCATTTCTTTAAAGATTACAAATAAATCTTCAGAGGCTTTTTCAGCATTTGAGCATTTATCTAGAATTTGATTTTGAACTAATTCATTGCCTGTATTTTCATTATGTGCTAAGGCAACGGCTTGGTTGATATTTTCATGCACCTTTTGGTGTGGTAAATTTAACTTACCAAAAGCTCTTCCGCTAGAAAATCTTTCTTTGCCCACACCTGCAATCCATTTTGCAAGTCTACAACTCAAATGATCAGAGAGTGCTTTACCTGAAGCATGAATGATTTCATTATAACCATTTAATTTAAAAGCAACATGATCTAATTTTGCTAAGGAAACAAAAATTTCAGAAGCAATACGTTTAGCGTGCGAGCTAGTTGAATTTGCATTAGAGATTAATTGAGCAAAATTACTAGAGAATTTTATAATATGTTCATTTGATTCTAATGATACTTTTTCTACTTGTTCACTTTGTCCATACATTTCATCTGCATTTTGCTTTAATAGATTAATATTTAATTCTACTTCAGAGGTCGCTTTTTGTGTTTTTTCAGCAAGTTTTCTAACTTCATCAGCAACAACAGCAAAGCCTCTGCCGTGTTCTCCTGCTCTAGCAGCTTCAATTGCGGCATTTAGTGCTAAAAGATTAGTTTGATCAGATACATCTTTGATTAAGTTAATAACATTAGTGATTTCATCAACACTGCGGTGTAAATTACCTGCTGTATCTCTTGAACGGTTAGCTGATTCAATAATGCTTTGAAGTGAAGATATGATAGAGTGGGTTATTGCATTTAATTCTTGCATATCTTTTAATGATGAGTCAGAATACTGGGAAATCATTTCAGCTTTATTTACATTTTCTTGCATATCGCCTTGTACATTTGAAATGCCTTTTAACACTCCAGTTAATAACATCTCCAAAAGACGAGTTTCAAGTGCAGTTTTCCCACAATCTTCTTGAAGTTGCTTTTCGTATTTTTCGATTAATTCTTGTCTTTCTAAAAGAAGTTTTTTGTTTTCTTCTTCTAGTTCTTTGATTTTATTTTGTAAATCTTCAAAGTCTTGTTTTGATTGACTTTTTTTTCCAAACATAGTTTTTCCTTGAAAGTTAAAATTAGAAAGAAATTATTTTTTATAATTTGATAAATAAGTGTTTAGCTCATCTTTTAATCTTAGTTTTTCTTTTTTAAGATTTGCAATTTCCAAGCTATCTAGATGAATTCTACCTTCTTCTGCGTCTTTGATTTTGTGATCAAGTTCATTGTGCTCTTCAAACAATTTATCAAAGTGCATGTCTTTACCTTTTAGCTCAGTAATTAAATCTCTAAATTCATGTAGCATATAAGCCTCCTTTTTAAAATTAATATTTGATTATAGCTTAAAATAAGTTAAATATATTTTAACTCATCAGGTTTTTGCTTGTTTTTTATAATCTTTTTGGCTATTTTTATGCTATCTGCTGTACCTACGATTAATAATTTTGCTCCAGTACCTATTAAAGTATCACCTCTTGGCATAGGTGTGAATTTTTTATTTTCTAAAATTCCTACTATACTTACGTTTGCCATATCTCTTAAATGAATTTCTTTTAATCTTTTAAATCTCACCCATGATTCATCAGGAATTTTAACCTCTTCTAAATCAATAGGGCTATTTTTTTTATAAAGATAATTTTCTAATAAATTTTCCATATCTGGTCTTGCTGACATCGCACTAAGTCTTTGTGCAACTAATTTTGTAGCAGAAACAATAGAATTTGCTCCAAGTTTTTTAAGTTTTTCTGTTTCATCTTCGTTGCTTGAGCTAGCTAGTATAAAATAAGGATTAATTCTTTGTAGTTCTTTTTCAAATAATCTTACTGAGGCAATGATAGCAATATTATCTGCTATGTTATTACTAAGGGTTATTACGCCTTTTGCGCTAGAAAGATTGGTTTTTAAAAAGGCTGTATTAGTATGAGGTGCGCTTTCTATATAATAAGGATAATTATATTTTTCAGCAATCTCGCTGAAATTTTCAACTTCATCAACCACAACAAAAGGAATATGATTTTCTCTAAATTGCTGTGCTAATTCTATGGTAAAATCATTATGGTAGCATATTACAAAATGATTTTTTAATCTTGCAACTTTATGCAGCATTCTTCTTTCCTTGATAATTTTAGACAAAACACCTTTTTTTACTATTTCTATTACTAAACCCATACAAAAAGTAAATATTGTAAAAGTTAATAGTACATATACAACAGTAAAAATTCTACCCGCTGTTGGTATGGGATTAACTTCAGTATAACCCAAAGTGGTAAAAGTCATACCGGCTTGATAAATAGCATCGTTAAGGTTGTAATTACTTGTGAGCATATAACCAAAAGCCCCAATTAATGTCATAACAACAACGGCAATAAGAGGAATTCTTAAAAATTTAAGTTGCTCATAAAGCTCATCATTGAGATTAATTGAAGGTTTTGGAGAGGGAGACCAATTGAGGAATTTTTGTAGCTTTTTTAAAAAAGACATAGTAATTCCTCATTTACATTAAGGATTATTTACTACTTTGCTTTTTAAGTGTTCTTAAAGTTGAAGCAGCAACTCTAACTTTTCTAGTAGTTCCATCTTCTAAAGTAATACGAACTGTTCTTAAATTTGGCAAAAAGCGTCTTTTTGTTTTATTGTTAGCATGGCTAACATTGTTACCTACCATAGGTCCTTTTCCTGTAATTTGGCAAATTCTTGACATAAATTTTCCTTATGAAATAAAAATAATTTTTAGCATTGTATCTAAAACAAGCTTAAAAAAATCAAATATTATCAAAAATACATAAAGAAAATTTGATAATAAGTATGATAAAATTATTTTTTACTTTTATTGGAGATATAAAATGTATGTAGCGCCAAGTTTATTGTCTGCAAATTTTTTAAATTTGGAAAACGAGATTAAAGATGTGTGTGAAGCAGGGGCTGATTTGTTGCACATTGATGTGATGGATGGGCATTTTGTACCAAATCTTACTTTTGGTCCTTGTGTGATTGAAAATATTTCAAAAATTACTCCAGTGCCTTTAGATGTGCATTTAATGGTGCATAATGTTAGTAGTTTTGTAGATTTATTTATCCCAATAAAGCCAAAATTTATTAGTTTTCATTTAGAAGCTGAAAATCATCCTATTAGGGTGTGTGAGTATATAAGAAAAAATGGTATTCACCCTGCTATTGTTTTAAATCCACATACTCCAGTTTCAAGTATAGAGCATATTTTAGAATTTGTAGATATGGTGCTTTTAATGAGTGTTAATCCAGGCTTTGGCGGGCAAAATTTTTTACCTTTAGTGTATGATAAAATTAGACAGTTAAGAGAAATGATAGATAGGAAAAATCTTAAAGTTTTTATAGAAGTAGATGGTGGGGTAAATGGTTTAAATGCGCCTGATTTAGATGAAGCAGGAGCTGATATTTTAGTCGCAGGTAGTTATATCTTTTCCTCGCAAGATAAAAAAACAGCAATTAATTCTTTAAAGCTTGAATTTTGAGCCAACAACAAATCGATGATTTAATCATCAAGCTAAGCAAAGAAAACAAACCTTTTCCTTGGGTTTTAAAAGAACTTGCAAAAATAGAAGAATTAAATCATTATGAGTTTGATTTATATATTTTTGAGCTTTTAGGACTAGGAGTGAAGCTTAATGCACAAAATTGCTTGTGCTTAAAAAGTAAAAATACAAAAATAAAAGATGAGATTTTTTGTGTAGTAGATATTGAAAGCACTGGTGGGATAAAAAGTGGTCAAATTTTAGAAATAGGTGCGGTTAAAATTCAAAATTATAAAGAAATTGATAGATTTGAGAGTTTTATAAAAGTAGAAAGCATACCTGAAAATATTACAGAATTAACAGGGATTAGTTTGGATATGGTAGAAAATGCACCTTCTTTAAAAACTGTGTTAAATGATTTTAAATTATTTTTAAAAGATAGTATTTTTGTAGCACACAATGTGCGTTTTGATTATCATTTTATATCTAAAGCTATGTATGAAAATGATTTTGGGGTGCTTTTAAATAGAAGATTATGTACTATTGATTTAGCTAAAAAGTGTATTGAAAGTCCAAAATACGGTCTTGATGCGCTAAAAGAGTTTTTGTGTATTGAAAGTAAGCATCATAGAGCCTTAAGTGATGCTTTGGCTGCAAGTGAAATTTTAAAATACTGTCTTAAAAAAATTCCTTTTTATATAAAAACTACCGAAGAATTGTTACATTTTAGCAAGCAAGCTAAAAATCAAATAAAAAAATAAACTTTGTTTTGTATTTATTGCTATACTTGCTTTGCATAAATGACGGGAGCTTGTGATACAGGCTGAGAGTAAGCTAAAAGCTTAGACCGCACCAGAACTAGGTAATGCTAGCGTTGGGATAATTTATCAACTACTCACATACCCTTCATTTATCCAAATTTTATTTTAAGGATAAATTTAAATGAAAACTCAAATGTCTTATGCAAAAGAAGGAATTTTTACAAAACAAATGCAAATTGTTGCACAAAAAGAGCAAGTAAGTGAAGATTTTTTGCTTGAAAATATAGCATGTGGAAAAATTATCATTCCTGCAAATATCAACCATAAAGCACTAGACCCAAATGGTATTGGCTATGGACTTAAAACAAAAGTAAATGTAAATTTAGGTGTTTCAAATGATTGTGTAGATTATAGCGAAGAAATGAAAAAGGTAGAGTTGGCTCATAAATTTAATATAGAAGCTATTATGGATCTTAGTAATTATGGTAAAACCAGTCGTTTTAGAGATGAGCTAATTGCCACTTCAAAAGCTATGATAGGCACGGTGCCTGTTTATGATGCGGTTGGATTTTTAGAAAAAGATTTAAAAGATATTAAGGCAAAAGATTTTTTAGATGTAGTGTATCATCATGCTAAAAGTGGAGTGGATTTTATGACAATTCATGCAGGGATAAATTCTCGTGCTGCTAGAGTTTTTAAAGAGTGTGATAGGATTACTAATATAGTTTCAAGAGGAGGTTCAGTTCTTTATGCTTGGATGCAAATGAATGATGCTGAAAATCCCTTCTATGAATATTATGATGATTTACTCGCTATATGTAAGGAATTTGATGTGACACTTTCTTTGGGTGATGCGCTAAGACCTGGTTGCACTCATGATGCAAGTGATGGAGCTCAAATTGCTGAACTTATCGAACTTTCGTTATTAACTAAAAGAGCATGGGCTCAAGATGTACAAGTGATGATAGAAGGACCTGGCCATATGGCTATTAATGAAATAGAAGCTAATATGCAACTTGAAAAAAGAATTTGCAACGGCGCGCCTTTTTATGTCTTAGGGCCTTTGGTTACTGATATAGGCGCAGGATATGATCATATAAGTGGAGCAATCGGCGGAGCAGTTGCAGCAGCAGCTGGTGCTGATATACTTTGCTATGTAACCCCTGCTGAGCATTTAAGACTTCCAAATTTAGAAGATGTAAGAGATGGTATAGTAGCGACTAAAATAGCAGCTCATGCAGGAGATATAGCCAAACTTCCTAAAGAAAGAAAAATAGATGATGAAATGAGTAAAGCTAGACAAGATATTGATTGGGAAAAAATGTTTAAATTGGCAATTGATGGAGAAAAGGCTAAGAAAATGTTTAATGAAAGAAAGCCTGAAGAACTTAATTCTTGTTCAATGTGTGGAAAAATGTGTGCTATGAACACTATGAATAAAATTTTAAAAGGTGAGGATGTAAGTTTGATAAAAGAATAAACCCTCGATCATGAGGGTTTAGTTTGATTAATCTATTACTTTATAATTATAAGGTTTTAGATTTTTATCATCTTCAAGAAGTTTTGCTGGTGGATTACCATTTACTTCTTGGTGTTTATAGTAGCGGTCTCCTGCTTTGTTGCCATTTAGATCTACTTTATAGTGAATTTCACCTGGATTTAATTTTTGAATATCTTCAAAACCTAAATTTGAAGTTTTGAAATCTTTAATACCATTTTTGGCCGCAATTTCTACTAATTTAGTTTGTCCTTGTCTTGACATATCAACTGATTGTAAAAGCATTCTTGAAGCTTCTCTAGGATTATGGAATCCTGTTGAGTTTTCAGCACCTACAAAGTCTGCTCTTACTTGAGATTTTCTATGCAGTTCTAATACTTCTTTTAATTCAGCTGAAATTTTAGCATCATCTGCTTTGCCATTAGTTTGGAATTTAGGCATTTTTCCAAGCTCTGCGCGAATAGTTTCTACGTCTTTAATCAAGCTTACTAAAGAATATTCAGCTGTTCTTAAATCATGAGCTACTGAATTTTGAATATCTTTTACTTGTTTAGCTAGATAGCTTTCGCTTTGAGTATGGCAAGTTTTACAAGCTGAATTAATATCAACTAAAGGCGAGGTGATGTTATGGTTGGTAACTTTTTTTGCACCTTTTCTAATATAAGGCATGTGACAATCTGCGCAACTTACACCATTTGCAGCATGTACTCCACCACTATAAAGCTCGCTTTCTGGGTGTTGAATTTTCAACATAGGTGCTTTAGTGATTTTATGAACCCAATCACTTGGGAAATTTTTTCTATTTTTTTCATAATAATCATCAAACATTTCTATTCTAAATGGCTCACCTTTTTTCCACTCACTCCATGGATAGGTTAACTCTATACCATCAACCTCAATTTCAATTGGTTTATTTCCATCTCTCCAAGAGTCAAATTCATCATAAGTTTTTTGTGTACCATTCCACCATTTTTTAGAACTATCATTAGCAATACTTTCACCGATAGTTTTTACTTTAGTACCTGTTGGTTTGAAATAATATTCAACATGACATTGAGAGCATACTAAAGTTCTCATCTCGCTTCTTGAAGCTTTAATGCCTTGTTTTTCATCTGCCTCATAGCCTCTTGAAATTAATGCATTAATTAAAGCTGGTCTTGTAAGTCTTAAACTCATATCTGTTGGGTTGTGACAATCTGCACATGTTACACCCATTCTTTTTCCACCATGAGGTCCACTGTGCTCAGGCGAGTTTTCTTTAGCTCCATTTACCGCAGGAACTGTTTTAATCATAGTCCAATATTTTGCAGAGTTAAATGCCACCCAATCACCTTTTGCAGTGTTGTTTAAAAGCCAAGGAGTCCATCCGCTATGGCAATTCATACAAGCTGTTGGTTGACCACCAAATCCTGCAAAGCCATGTGCATTTAAGAAATCTTTGTTATTTCTAGCTGTATCCATTTGATCTACTTGAACCCAAAAGTGTCCTCTTTCTTCATTAGCATCAATGCTAAATGGATAACCCGCCCAAAGAACAGTTAGTTGTGGATAGCGGATTAGTTTTGAATAAGCTAAATTTCCACCAAATTCTGTTGCATTAGGTGCTTGTTTTTCCACTGCTGTATGCATATCTAAATAATCAGGAAAATTCTTTCCCCAATAATCAAAAGTAGGGTTTTCATCGCCAAGTTTTACAATTTCTTGAGAAATGATTCCACCTACTGAATCATTTGTTTTAGCTGTGATATCTTGATTTAACCACAATACGCCCGCAATAGCTACTATAGTAGCACTTATAGCACTATATAAAATGCCTTTATTATTCATTAATTACTCCTTTCATTTAAAATCCTCTCTTATGGCCAACACCTTGGTGACAAGATACACAACTTAAGGAATTATCTTTGTGTGGATCTAGAGTAGGGTTGATAGTGTTGCTCGCAATTTCTTTATGACATTCTATGCAGTTATTTTGGACTATTTCTTTACTTTTTGCATTTGCACTTAAATGTGTAGGTAAAGAATCAAGTTTAAAAGTAAATGCATAAGCATGTCCTAAACCACTTTGAGCTTTGGCAATCCATTTTTCAAAAAAGCTATGTGGTAAATGACAATCATTACAGGTTGCTCTTGGTTTACCATCAACTTCTTTAGAGTGTGAAGCTTTTAAATAATCATTATAAACTTCGTTCATAATATGACAATTATTACAGCTTTCACTAGCATCGCTAAAATAAGAAGTGCCTTTAGCATTATGGAAAGTATACATTCCAACTCCTGCTAAAATTACAAGCAAGAAGAGGAAAACAGCAAAAAGTTTTGAGTTTGCTTTTTTCAAAGTCTCTCCTTTGAATGAAGTTTAAGTTACAAGAACTTAAGTATAATTATATTATCTATAAAATCTTAAAAAGTAAATATAAATTTATTATTTATTTATAATTTTTTTAATAAGATAAAAAAAGTATTATTTTTTTATATAAATTTATTTACTATTATAAAAATAAAATAAAATTTAATAAAAGAAATACTAAAATATTACATACTAGAAAATAAGGTAGGTGTATTATGCAAATTCAACCATCAATGTATATTAATAGAGAACTTTCTTGGCTTGCATTTAACTCCCGTGTTTTAGATCAATGTTCTAAAGATCTTCCTTTGCTTGAAAAACTTAAATTTATAGCTATATATTGTACAAATTTAGATGAGTTTTATATGATAAGGGTAGCTGGATTAAAACAGCTTTTTATAGCAGGAATAAGCACAGCAAGCAATGATGAAATGACACCACTTGCACAGCTTAAAGCTATTAGAAATTATTTACATGAAGAAAAATATGTAGTAGAGCAGTATTTTACTAAAATAACTCAAGATTTAGAAAAAGAAAATTTATTTATTCGTTTATATGAAGAACTTGACGAGGATTTAAAACAACAATGTAATGAGCATTTTTTTTCTAATATTTTTCCTGTGATAGTGCCTATTGCGGTTGATGCAACTCATCCTTTTCCGCATTTAAATAATCTTTCGTTTTCTTTAGCGGTAAAGCTTTGTGATCCTATGCATCCTGAACTTTTAAAATTTGGTATGATACGTATACCTAGGGTTTTACCAAGATTTTATCAAGTAAGTTCGAATATTTATGTGCCTATAGAAAGTATAGTGCGTCATCATACGGAGCATATTTTTCCTGGCTATAAGCTTTTATCTTCTGCTGCTTTTAGGGTAACTAGAAACGCAGATATGGAGATAGAAGAAGAAGAAGCTGATGATTTTATGTTGATTTTGGAGCAGGGTTTAAAGCTTCGTAGAAAAGGTGCTTTTATACGCTTGCAAATAGAAAAAGGCGCAGATGAGCAGTTGATTGAATTTTTAAATTCTCATATGAATATTTTTCATAAAGACATTTATGAATACAGCATACTTTTAAATCTGCCATCACTGTGGCAAATCATTTCTAATAAAGAATTTACACACTTACTAAACCCTGTGTATACACCAAAGATTTTACCACCTTTTGGAGATAATGTATCTATTTTTAGTGCAATTGATAAACAAGATATATTGGCTATACAGCCTTATGAGAGTTTTGAGCCTGTATATCAATTTATCAAAGAAGCAAGTAAAGATCCTAAGGTTGTTTCTATAAGAATGACTCTTTATAGGGTAGAAAAAAATTCAAACATAGTCCAAGCTTTAATTGATGCAGCCAGTGATGGTAAGCAAGTTACAGTAATGGTGGAATTAAAAGCACGCTTTGATGAAGAAAATAATTTGCACTGGGCAAAATCATTAGAAAATGCAGGAGCTCATGTGGTGTATGGAATCACTGGTTTTAAAGTGCATGCAAAAGTAGCTCAAGTGATTAGAAAAGAAGGGGATAAATTAAAAATTTATAATCATTTAAGTACAGGCAATTATAATGCAAGTTCAGCTAAAATTTATACTGATGTGAGTTATTTTACTTCTAAAGAAGAATACTCTCAAGATACCACAACCTTTTTTCATATACTTTCAGGATATAGCAAAAGCCGTCGATTAAAGACTTTATCAATGAGTCCAAAGCAAATCAAAGAACGAATTTTAGATATGATAGCTACAGAAGCAAGTCATGGAAAAGATGGGGTAATCATAGCCAAAATGAATGCTTTAGTAGATGGTGATGTGATTAAAGCTTTATATGAGGCTTCAAATAAGGGTGTTAAAATAGATCTTATTGTGCGTGGAATTTGTTGTTTAAGACCTGGAGTAAAAGGGTATAGTGAAAATATAAAAGTTAGAAGTATAGTTGGAAAATATTTAGAACATGCCAGAATTTTATATTTTAAACACACTGAGCCAAATTATTTTATTTCAAGTGCTGATTGGATGCCAAGAAATTTAGAAAGAAGACTGGAATTAATGACTCCTATTTTTGATGAGCATTCGCGTGCAAAATTAGCCCAAATTTTAAAACTACAATTAAGTGATAATGATTTAGCTTATGAGTTAAACAGTGAAGGAAGATATCGTAAGATTACTTTAAATGAAGCAGAAAAAATTAATAATTCTCAACAAATTTTAGAAGAATATATTAGTAGAATTTTTAATACCTTGAAAAAAGATACCGATCATAGTAGAGCAGCACATTTAGCAACGAAGCTTTTTAGGGATAGCTAATCCTTGCTTTTTAGCAAGGATTATTTCCAACCTTCTATATAATTTTTAAGTTTTCTACCAACTTTTGGGTGTTTGAGTTTTTTTATGGCTGAGCTTTCTATTTGTCTTACTCTTTCTCTTGTGACATTTAGTTCTTTGCCGATTTCTTCTAAGGTTCTATCACTTTCATCATCCATTAAACCAAAACGCATTCTAATAACAGCTTTTTCTCTGTCATTAAGCTGATCTAAAACTTCATCAATTTGTTCTTTTAAATCATCTTTTAAGATGTGATCCATAGGTGAAATTGAAGTTCTATCTTCTACAAAATCTCCAAATTTACCATCATCTTCATTGCTAATAGGTGCTTCTAGAGAAATTGGTTCTTTAGTGATTTTAATCACTTGTTTTACTTTATCTACGCTAAGTCCTACTTCTTTAGCAATAATGCTTACATCAGGTTCTTTACCTTCTTTTTGTAAATATTCACGAATGATTTTATTGATTTGATTAATAGTTTCTATCATATGAATAGGAATTCTAATTGTTCTTGCTTGATCAGCAATAGCTCTTGAAATGGCTTGTCTAATCCACCAAGTTGCATAGGTTGAAAATTTATAACCGCGTTTATATTCAAATTTATCTACCGCTTTCATTAAGCCTATATTGCCCTCTTGGATCAAATCTAAAAATGGTAACCCACGATTGGTATATCTTTTGGCAATGCTTACAACCAAGCGTAAATTTGATTTTGCCATTCTAGTTTTAGCTTCATCTGAGATTTTTTTACCGCGTTTGATTTGCTCTAGAATTTCTTTTAGTTGATCTTTTTCTAAATCAAAAGAATTTTGACTAGCTTCTTTAGTTTGAATGAGTTTTTTTATCTCCATATAAGTGCTTACCATGGTAGTTTCTAGTGCGCGTTCAGCGATTTCTTCTTTGCTAAGTTTGGTAATATCTTTTAAGATATTTTGGTGTCTTTGTTTTAATTCTTCTGAAAACATTGGCAAACGATATTCTAAGCGTTTTAATTCTTTGTCAAATTCCTCGTCACTTTTTAAAGCTGTTTCCATGGATTTTACGATTTCAGAGATAAGTTTTGAAGTTGGACCTAGATCCATTAGTTTTTCTTTTAATATATTTTTCTTAAAAGCAATTATGAGTTTATCTAACAATTCATCATCATTTTTTTCTGCATTAATGGTAGATATGGTTTTTAACCATTCTTTTTTTGCTTTTTCTAGGGCCTTAAAACTTTCTATAACTTTTAAGGTTCTTTCGTCTTCTTTTTTACTTGCTTTTTTAGGTTTTTTTTCACTTGAGTTTTCATTTTCCTCGTTTTCATTTTCTTCTTCAGAGTCTATTTCATCATCACTTTTATCATCATCACTTTTATCATCATCTTCAAAGCTTTTAAAAAGCTCTTTTACTCTTCTTTCTCTATTGATTAAAGGTTCTTTATAATCAAGTATAAAATCTATCAAATAAGGCACAGAACAAAAAGCATCAATAATAATATCTTCACCTAGCTCAATTTTTTTAGAAATTTCAACTTCCTCGTCCTTGTTTAAAAGAGCTATTTGTCCCATTTCTCTTAAATACATTCTAACAGGAGAGTCTGATCTACTCCATTCAAGCAAATCGTTTTCATTGGCTAAATCAAATTCATTTTCTAAACTTGTATCTTGTAATTTTTGTTTTTCTTCTTGTAGTTTTTTTGCTTCTTCTAAATTTCTTTTTTTAGCAATTTCAGCTGAAGAAATTAATTCTACTTTATGTTTATCCATTAAATCGCGGATTTTTTTTGCACTTGTTGCATTTGGAAGCTTTGCAAAATACTTGACAAGTTTTTCATATGTGATATAATCTTTAGAATTTTCTTTGAAAAGTTCTTCTAAAACATTAGTTTCATTAGCCATGGATACCCCTTGTATTTAAGTAATGAGTGTAAAACTAAATATTATGCCTAAAAATTAATTAAAAACAAATAAAAACATTTTGGAACAGCTTTTGCTTTATCATGTAGAAAATTAAGATTTTAGTTAGGAAAAACAATGCAAAATGGGTATTATCAAGCTACTGGTGCTATGGTTACGCAGTTTAATCGCTTAGATGTTGTAACTAATAACCTAGCAAATGTAAATACAAGTGGCTATAAAAGAGATAATGTTGTTATTGCAGATTTTAAAAGGATTTTTAAAGAAACTCAAGATGAGTTACCTATACAAAATCATACAAGAGATGCTGCAAGATTTGTAAATACAACTATAGATAGGGTTCCACAAGTTAATCACGTCTATACAAATTTTAGCGTAGGTTCTATGAAAATGACGCATAATCCTTTGGATTTAGCTCTTACTCGTGAGGATACTTTTTATTTAATTAAAACAAATAATGGTGAGGTAAGATTGAGTCAAGACGGAAATTTCCAGCTTGATGATGAGGGATATTTGGTAAATCGTCAAGGGTATAGAGTTTTAAGCAGTGATTATTTTAACAATCCTGAAAACGATGGCATACGCATAGGAAATTCCACTTCTTTTATTAATGTGGATAAAAATGGAATCATCAGTGCATCTAATCAAGATATAGCAAGATTATTCGTAGCGCAAGTTGATGATTTAAGAGATTTGCAAAAAGATGGCGATAATATGTATAAAATCGATAATTTAAACAAAATTAGAGATTTGCCAAATTCAAATGCCATTAAGCAAGGTTTTACTCAAGGTTCAAATGTTAATCCAGTTACAGAAATGGTAGGATTAATCGAAGCAAATAGAATGGTTGAGATGTATCAAAAAGTTATGACATCTCATATGGATGATTTAAATCAAGAAGCTATTAACAAATTAGCAAGTACTAAATAAAACTAAGGATAGGTAAAATGTTAAGATCATTATATACAGCAGCATCAGGGATGGTATCACAACAAACACAAATTGATGTAACGTCAAATAATATTTCAAATGTTAATACAGTAGGTTATAAAAAATCGCGTGCAGAATTTGCAGATTTGATGTATCAAACGATGAAATACGCAGGTACTTCAACCTCAAGTACCACAAAACACCCAAGTGGTATAGAAGTGGGTCTTGGCTCAAGAGTGACAGCTGTGAGTAAAATTTTTAGTGAAGGTAGTTTAAAACAAACATCAACTTCAGGTCTTGATATGGCAATTGCTGGTAATAATGGCTTTTTTCAAATTCAAATGCCTGATGGAACTATAGCTTATACTAGAAATGGTCAATTTACTAAAGATGCTGAAGGAAATATAGTAAATTCAGATGGTTATAGACTTTTGCCGGAAATGACTATACCTGAAGATGCTACAGCTATTAACGTAGCAAGCGATGGAACAGTTTCTGTTATGCAACCAGGAAATACAGCAGAAACTCAAATAGGTCAAATTGAGCTTGTAAATTTTATTAATCCAGCGGGCTTGCATGCTTTGGGAGATAATCTTTTAGTAGAAACTGATGCAAGTGGAGCGCCTATTGCAGGTATAGCGGGAGAGAATGGATTTTCTGTAATTAAACATGGCTTTGTAGAGCTTAGTAATGTTCAGCTTGTAGAAGAAATGACAGATCTTATCACAGGGCAAAGAGCTTATGAAGCTGGCTCAAAAGCTATTACTACAAGTGATGATATGCTTGGAATTGTAAATCAATTAAAACGCTAGAATTAACTAGCGTTTTATAATATGCAAAAAATATTAAAAAATACTAAAAAACTCCTATTTATAAATACTTGTAAAATATTCTCTATTATAATTTAAATTTAAACTAATCATAGTAATATTTTATTTATGTATTCTTTATATACATAAATAAACAATAACGAGGGATATAATGAACAGAAGGGACTTCATTAAAAATACCGCTATTGCTAGTGCTTGTGGTGTTGCAGGCCTTAGTGTTCCAAGTAGTGTACTTGCAAATACTGAGAATAAATGGCGTTGGGATAAGGCTGTTTGTAGATTTTGTGGTACAGGCTGTGGAATTTTAGTTGCAAGTTTAGATGGTAAAATTGTCGCTGTAAAAGGAGACCCAGCAGCTCCGGTAAATCGTGGATTAAATTGTATTAAAGGTTATTTTAATGCAAAAATTATGTATGGAGAAGATCGCTTAGTAACACCTTTACTTCGTGTAAATGCAAAAGGTGAGTTTGATAAAAAAGGAAAATTTCAACAAGTTTCTTGGCAAAGAGCTTTTGATGAAATGGAAAAACAATTCAAAAAAGCCTACAAAGAAAAAGGTGTTGAGGGGATTGGAATTTTTGCAAGTGGTCAATATACTATACAAGAAGGATATGCTGCTGCAAAATTAGTAAAAGCTGGCTTTAGATCCAACAATATAGACCCAAATGCACGTCATTGTATGGCTAGTGCTGTTGTTGGTTTTATGCAAACTTTTGGGGTTGATGAGCCTTCTGGTTGTTATGATGATATAGAGCTTACTGATACTATTATTACTTGGGGTGCAAATATGGCAGAAATGCATCCGATTTTATGGTCAAGGGTAAGTGATAGAAAATTAAGTAATTTAGATAAAGTTAAAATCGTAAATTTATCTACTTTTTCTAATAGAACTTCTCATATAGCAGATACTGAAATCATTTTCAAACCAAATACTGATTTAGCTATTTGGAATTATATCGCTAGAGAGATTGTTTATAATCATCCTGAAGCTATGGATAAAGAATTTATTGAAAAACATTGTATTTTTACAACAGGTTATGCTGATATTGGTTATGGAATGAGAAATAATCCAAATCATCCTAAATTTAAAGCAAGTGAAAAAGATACCGTAGCAAAACAAAATGCTATTATTGTAGATGAAGAAGAAGCAGTATCTTTGGCTTATTTGGGTGTAAAAGCAGGCGATAAATTTGAAATGAAACACCAAAATGCTCCTGATGCGCATTGGGAAATTTCATTTGAAGATTTCAAAAAAGCTTTAGAGCCTTATACACTTGATTATGTTGCTAAAGTTGCTAAGGGTAATGAAGATGAAAGCATAGAAGAATTTAAGAAAAAACTTCAAGAATTAGCAAATTTATATATAGAAAAAAATAGAAAAGTTGTAAGCTTTTGGACTATGGGCTTTAATCAACACACAAGAGGTACTTGGGTAAATGAGCAAGCTTATATGGTGCATTTTTTACTTGGTAAACAAGCTAAGCCAGGAAGTGGTGCGTTTTCATTAACAGGACAACCAAGTGCTTGTGGAACTGCAAGAGAAGTAGGGACTTTTTCGCATCGTTTACCTGCTGATATGGTGGTTGCAAATCCTAAACACAGAGAAATTAGTGAAAAAATTTGGAAAATTCCTGCAAAAACAATCAATCCTAAACCAGGTGCTCCATACTTAAAAATTATGAGAGATTTAGAAGATGGAAATATCAAATTTGCTTGGGTGCAAGTAAATAATCCTTGGCAAAATACAGCTAATGCAAATCACTGGATAGCAGCGGCTAGAGAAATGGATAATTTTATCGTTGTGAGTGATTGTTACCCAGGAATTAGTGCTAAGGTGGCAGATTTAATTTTACCAAGTGCTATGATTTATGAAAAATGGGGTGCTTATGGTAATGCTGAAAGAAGAACTCAACACTGGAAGCAACAAGTGCTGCCTGTAGGTGAAGCTATGAGTGATACTTGGCAAATCATGGAATTTGCAAAACGCTTTAAATTAAAAGAAGTTTGGGGCGAAACTAAGGTAAATGATAAGCTTACTCTACCAAGTGTTTTAGAAGAAGCTAAAGCTATGGGTTATAGCGAAGATGATACTTTATATGATGTATTATTTGCTAATAAAGAAGCAAAATCTTTTAAAGCTAAAGATAATATTGCAAAAGGATTTGATAATTCTGAAGTATTTGGTGATGAGAGAAAAGTTATAGGTAGTGACGGTAAAGAATTTGAAGGTTATGGATTTTTTGTACAAAAATATCTATGGGAAGAATACCGCAAATTTGGCTTAGGTCATGGACATGATTTAGCTGATTTTGATACTTATCATAAAGTAAGAGGTTTAAGGTGGCCTGTAGTAAATGGCAAGGAAACCCAGTGGAGATTTAATACTAAATTTGACTATTATGCTAAAAAAGCCGCTCCAAATTCAGACTTTGCGTTTTATGGTGATTTTGCTAAAGAATTACCAAAAGGAGATTTACTAGCTCCACAAACTAAAGAAAAATATAGCTTGAAAAACAAAGTGAAAATTTTCTTTAGACCATTTATGAAAGCACCTGAAAGACCAAACAAAGAATATCCATTCTGGTTATGTACTGGTAGGGTTTTAGAGCATTGGCATAGTGGAACTATGACCATGAGGGTTCCTGAGCTTTTCCGTGCAGTACCTGAAGCACTTTGTTATATGAATGAAGATGATGCTAAGGCTATGAAAATTAATCAAGGTGATATCGTATGGGTAGAATCACGTCGTGGTAAAGTAAAAGCTAGAGTAGATTTTCGTGGTAGAAATAAACCTTCTAAAGGCCTTGTGTATGTGCCTTGGTTTGATGAGAATGTATATATAAACAAAGTTACACTAGATGCAACTTGTCCATTGTCTAATCAAACAGATTTCAAAAAATGTGCCGTAAAAATTACTAAAGCATAAAAATGAAAAATAGAAGAGAATTTTTAGCCTTTGCTTTTAAGCTTTTATGTATAGGAAGCGGAAGTGCATTTTTGGCAAGTTTAGCATTTAGCTCAAATCAGGAGTATTTTTTAAGACCTCCTGGGGCAGATGATGAAAAAGAATTTTTATCAAAATGTATACGATGTGGACTTTGTGTAAAAGCCTGTCCTTATGATGTTTTAAAGTTAGCAAATTTAGAAAATAGTGCTAAAAATGGTACACCTTTTTTTGTAGCAAGAGAAAATCCTTGCAGGTTATGTGAGGATATACCTTGTATAAGAGATTGTCCTACAAATGCTCTAGATCATAAATATCTAGAGCAAAAAGATGGAATTTATAAAACAAAAATGGGTATAGCTATAATTGATAGTGCAAGTTGTGTTGCTTATTGGGGAATTCAATGTGATGCATGTTATAGAGCTTGTCCTCTAATAGATAAAGCATTAAAACTTGAAACAAAACGCAATGAAAGAACAGCAAAGCATGCATTTTTACTACCTGTGGTAGATCATGAAGTGTGTGTTGGATGTGGGATTTGTGAAAAAGCTTGTATAACACAAAAAGCAGCCATTAAAGTTTTACCTAGAGAATTTGTTTTAGGAAAAGCTGGGGATAATTACATCAAAGGTTGGGATGAAAAAGATGAAAAACGTTTACAAGATGTAAACACAGATAAAAAATTCAATAAAAATAAGGCTAAAGATTATCTTAACGATGGAGAATTGCTATGAAGTATCTTATTTTAAGAAGAGTAGTGCAATTGTCTATTTTGACTTTTTTTTCTTTTGGTGTATTTAATTTTATATTAAAAGGAAATTTAAGCTCTTCGGTTTTATTTTCTTCGGTGCCACTAAGTGATCCTTTTGCATTTATTCAACTTGCTTTGGCAAGTTTGCAAGTAGATTTGATGGCTTTAAGTGGTGCTTTGATAGTATTTTTGTTTTATGCTATTTTTGCTGGAAGAGCATTTTGTGCTTGGGTTTGTCCTGTCAATATCATTACTGATTTTGCTTATTTTATTAGAAATAAATTAGGTTTTAATCAAGCAAGAGTTTTTAATGTAAATAAAAATTTGCGTTATTATGTTTTAGCTTTTGTTTTGATTTTTTCTTTTCTTTTTTCTTTTCCTGTTTTTGAGGAATTTTCTTATATAGGAATAATCCAAAGAGGGATTATTTTCGGTGGTGTTTCTTGGCTTTTTATGGCTTTGATTATTTTTTGTATAGATACATTTTTTAGTCCAAGATTTACTTGTTCGCATTTTTGTCCTTTAGGGGCTTTTTGGGCTTTAAGTTCGCATTTTTCATTGTTAAAAGTAAGATATAGCATACAAAAATGCACTAAGTGTTATAAATGTCTTGGAGTGTGCCCTGAAAAACAAGTGCTTTGGATGATAGGTAAAGAAGATCAAGATGTAAAATCAGGTGAATGTATAAGATGTGGAAAATGTATTGATATTTGCGGTGATGATGCTTTAGGTTTTAGTATAATAAATTTAAGGAGAGAAAATGAAAAATAAAATCTTTTTATCCTTAGCAGCAGCTGTTTTAATAAGTGCTTGTGGGCTTGCTGTTAAAAGTGTTGATTCAAAAGATATAGGTTTAAGAAAAACAAGTTTAGAAAGTGAAAATGTAGAATTATTGGATGCAAAATATTCTCAAGTAGTGGCTGGTGAGTCTGTTTTGATTGAAAGATCGTTTGAAAATGCTCCGCCATTAATCCCGCACACTTTAGAGGATATGCTTCCAATTACTAAGGATAATAATATTTGCTTAAGTTGTCATGATAAGACTATTGCTAAAGATGTTGGAGCTACACCACTTCCAAGTAGTCATTATTTTGATTTAAGAAAAAACAAATCTACTAAAGATATGATAAGCGATGCAAGATTTAATTGTACACAATGTCATGTGCCACAAAGTGATGCTAAACCTTTGGTAGGAAATAGCTTTGAAGCAAAATTTAAAAGCGAAGAATCAAAGAAAAAATCTAATCTTTTAGATGTTTTAAATGAAGGTGTAAAATAAAATTATGAAAAAAATGTTTTTAATCTTACTAATGAGTATTTATGCATTGAGTTATGAGCTTAAGCTTGATTCAAATTTAAACGCTTTAAAGCTTGCTGATAATAGTTTACTTATAGGACTTGATAATGGAGAGATAAAACAATATTTCCTTAAAGATAAAAAAATGCAAAAAATCACTCAGCTAAATAAGATTAAAAATTTTTACGAAGAAAATCTTAGCCCCAGAATTTATAGTATCGATTACTTAAATGGGGCTATTTTGATTTTAAGTGAAGGTGATTTTGGAAGTAAAAAATTATATGTTTATAAAAATAAACAACTTTTAAGCTATGATTTAGCTAATGATGGAGCAAAAAAAGCTTTGTTTTTAGATGATAATACTATTTTATTAGCCTTGCTAGGTTCTAATATAGAGCTTTTTGATCTAAAAACAAAAAGCGTTGTAAAAAATTTTACTTTTTCTAGTTCAAGCTTAAGTGATGTGGTTTTAAATGAAACTAAAACTCAATTAGTGGCAGGTTTTGAAAGTGGTGAGCTAATGCTTTTTGATGTGAAGAAATGGCAAAAAATGAAAAGTTATAAGAATATTCACAAGGATAATATTTATCAACTTGATTTTAAAAACACAATTATTGCAAGCTGTAGTACTGATAGAAAATTAGGCATAGTGAAAAATGATCAAGAAAAAAATATAGAAAGAGATTTTTTGATTTATACTTGTGCTTTAAATAAAGATGGCTCAATAGCAGTTTTTGGAGATAATGAAAAAAATATCATAGAACTTATAGATACTAAAAATTTAAAAACGATAAAAAAATTCCAAAATAAAGATTTTTTGCTAGAATATCTTATATTTTTAAATGAGCATGAGCTTATTAGTGCAGGTTATGAAGATAAAATTATATTTTGGAGTATAGATGAATCTTTCTAGTGTGTTGATTTTAACCAAAGAAGAAAAAGTAGAAAAACTCAAAGAGCAAATTCAAAAAACACCTTGTTGTAGTGTGGAATTAGCTCAGGATGAAAAAATTATAGTAGTAATAGAAAGTGAAAATTTAGATGACGAGTTAAAAGCATATAAACAACTAGAGCAGCTTGATGGGGTAGTGAGTATTAATATGGTTTTTTCTTATCAGGATTTAGACGAAGAAAGAGAAAAAATTTTAAAAGCAAATTTTGAGGCAAATGCTTTTGATGAGAATTTAAAAAAAGATAATATAGAATACTATGGTAATGTCTTTAGAAAGTATTGATTATGGTTTTTTTGATTCCTTTGATTTTTATCATTTCTTCTGTTTTTATTATTGATCATTTTTATTTTTCTAAGGAAAATGAAGTAGTAAAACAACAAAAGCAAATAGAACAAAAAAATATTAAGCAAGATAAACAAAAATACCTTGAAAATATATTAAATCAAAAATAATCATGTATACACAAATTTCATATAAAAAATTCTTTTGGATTAATATTTTGGTTGTAATTACCCTTGCTTTAAATTTAAGAGCACCTATAACCTCTATAGGTCCTATGATAGAATACATTCAAGAATATTATAAGATAAATTCAGCTCTAGCAGGAATGCTTACAACTTTACCTTTGATAGCCTTTGGGCTTATATCTTTTTTAGTGGCGTATTTTTCGCAAATTAAAGCTTTGTTTTTTGCTTTGTGTTTAATTGTTTTTGGAGAGTTTATTAGAAGTTATGGGGGTAATATAGGTTTATTTTCTGGGGTTTTTCTAATTGGAGCAGGCATTGCAATAGCTAATGTTTTATTACCTTCTTTTGTAAAAGAAAAATTTGCAAAAAATGCTTATAAAATTATGGGCTTATATGGATCAATTATAGGTTTATCTTCAATTGCTGGAGTGGCCTTATCACTTCCTTTGCTTAAAATTTTTGAGGTGCCTCAAGCTATGTTTTTTTGGGTTGTTTTAGCTTTGATTGCTTTGATTTTTTATTTTCCGCATTTGAAAAACAAAAGATTATTGCGTCCTAAGAAGAAAAACATCAATAAAATAAATCTTTTTTTGAATTTAACAGCTTGGAAAGTTACTATTGTAATGGGGCTGCAAAGTTTTTTATCTTATAGTCTTTTTGCTTGGCTTAGTGTGATGATAAGTGAAAAAGGTTTTGGAATTGATTTTGGTTCTAATGTTTTATTACTTTCTCAAATCATAGGTATGCCTGTGGCGTTTTTATTGCCTATTGTTTTAGGAAAACTAAGAGCTCATGCTAAGGGTTTTGTTATTATAATATTAGGTTTTTTATATGTTTTAAGTTTTATTTTGGTGTTTTTTTGTGATGTAAAATTAGTACTGTTATTAGCAGCTATTTTCTTAGGTTTTGCATCTAGTGGGGTTTTTACAATTTCATTATTGTTTATTGCTATAAAAAGTTCAACCTCTTTTATAGCAGCTAAACTTTCTGCCATGTCACAAGGCATAGGGTATTTAATAGCAGCTCAAGCACCTTGGATTATAGGTATGCTCCATGATAGTTTTGGAAATTTTACTTTAGGCTTTATCATGCTTATTACGGTAGCTATAATACTTAATATTTTTGTATTTTTAGCATATAAAGCTCCTGTGATTAAGTAAAAATTAAAATAAATTAAAGTCTTTTTTGTTAGAATTTTGACATTTTATTTTTTGTGAGTTGATAATGCGATATACAGTAACAGAAGCCTCTATTTATGAAGCACAAGGTTTAAAAGATGAAGCTTTGGAGATTTATAAAAATATATTAAAGCAAGATCCGCAAAATAAAAATGCCATTGATGCTATAAGGCGTTTAAGTGGTTTGCGCTCTAATCATGAAGATTTAAATTATGATATGCTTGATTTTTTTGTTAATATGAAAAGCGAAGAAGAAGTTAATGAATTTAAAAGGTGGTTAATAAAACTATGAATATAGAAGATTTAGCAAAAATGGCCATAAGTGAAGTTAATTCAGAGTTAGATAATAAAAAAAGTAAAAATGATGAATTTACTCCTATGGTAGAGGAAATTACTCAAGAAAAAAATACTAATATCCAAGAAGATAAAATAAAAAAAGAGATTAATCAAGTTGCACAAGAATTGATCCAAGAATTAGATGATTTAGAAGTAAAAGTTAAAGAAGATAAACAAGCTATGGCTATTAAAGTTGAAGCTTTAGAGGAAAAAGAAGAAAATATTATAAATAATGAAGAATTTTTCTTAAAAAATCTCAGAGAACGTATTTTGGTTTTATTTGAAGGATTAAAAAATACTAAAGATGAGCATATAGAAAAAAGACTAGATGTTACAATTACTTTTTTAGAGTTTTTGCTTGCAAAGATTGAAGATAGACTTAAAAAATGATCAAGATTTTTTAAGAATTAAAAATATACTTAAACCTTGCACACAAAGAGCTTATTTGGTAGGTGGTTGTGTAAGGAATTCTTTTTTAGATTTATCTAGTGATGATTATGATATAGAAATTTATGATATTGAGCCTAAGCTTTTTGATGAGCTTATGCAAAAACTTGGTGCAAATGGAGTAGGAAAAAGTTTTTTTGTATATAAATACAAAAAATTTGATTTAGCTCTAGCGCGTTATGAAAATAAAATTTCTACAGGCCATAGAGGTTTTGAAGTTAAAGTTTGCAATGATGAACAAGAAGGAGCTAAAAGAAGAGATTTTACCATTAATGCATTGATGGTAAATATTTTTGATTTTAAGTTTTTAGATTTTTTTAATGGTTTGCAAGATTTACAAGCAAAGATTATAAGACATATTGATGATATAAGTTTTGTTGAAGATAGTTTAAGAGTGCTTCGTGGAATTTCTTTTGCATGCAGGTTTGATTTAACAATTGCGAAAGAAAGTTTAAAATTAATGCAAACTATGGATATAAGTGATTTATCTAAAGAGCGTATTAATAATGAACTTTATAAAATTTTTAAAACTTCAAGACTAAATAAAGCTTATGAGTATTTCAAAATTTTAAAGTTAGAAGAAAAAATATTTTTTTATCAAAGCTGTAATGAAGAATTTGAAAGACTTTTAGAGCGTAGTCAAAAATTAATTTGCGATGAGGCTTTGTATTTGTATTTGTATTTGAATTTTTTTCATATAAATAAAGAGATTTTTTTTAAAAAAACAAAATTAAAAAAAGAACTATTAAAAAAATGTGAACAAGAGTTTATTTTAGGTAAAATTGATGATTTTAATTTAGCTAAAATTGCTTTGAAAATGCCACTTTGTAAATGGCTTGGACTTTGGGATAATGAGCGTATAGCACAAGCAAAGAAATTAAATTTATATCATCATACTTTTAAAAGTAAAATTAGTGCAAATGATTTACTAAAGGAAGGATTTAGCGGGAAGGAGCTTGGGATTGAGCTTGAAAAAAGAAGATTGCAAGAGTTAAAAAACTATATAAAGGAGCAAAAATGAATGAATATATTTTAAAAATTTCAAGTAGTGATGAAAAAGGATTGATTTATAGAATTTCAGATGTTATTTTTAAATATAGAATCAATATTATAAAAAATGATGAATTTGTTGGAGAAAATCGTTTCTTCTTTAGGGCGCATTTAGAAGGTGATCTTGATATAAAAGCTTTTAAGGGAACGCTTGAAGCCATGCTTCCTGATAATGCACAAATTGAAATTACACCAAAGAGAAAAAAAGATATTATTGTTTTAGCTACTAAAGAAACTCATTGTTTGGGTGAATTACTTATCCGCCAATTTAGTGGGGAATTTAACGCAAATATTAAAGCAGTTATTGCAAATTATGAGGTGTTAAAACCTTTAGTGGATAAATTTAACATACCTTTTCATACTATTTTAGCGCAGGATTTAAGTAGGCAAGAGCATGAAGAAAAATTACTAGAGTGTTTAAAACAATACGAGTTTGATTATATTGTTTTAGCAAAATATATGAGAATATTATCTCCATCTTTTGTGGAGCATTTTGAAGGAAAGATTATTAATATCCACCATTCTTTTTTACCTGCATTTATAGGAGCTAATCCTTATAAGCAAGCTTATGAAAGAGGAGTGAAGATTATAGGCGCAACAGCACATTTTGTAAATAATAACTTAGATGAGGGACCAATTATCACTCAAGATGTTATACCAGTTACTCATGAATATTCTTGGCAGGCTATGCAACAAGCAGGACGTAATGTGGAAAAAAATGTTTTTTCTAAGGCTTTGGATTTGGTCTTTGATGATAGGATTTTTATACACGAAAATAAAACGATAGTGTTTTAAATTTTTGATGCCAAAAAGGCATCAAAAATTAGCAAGAATAACAAGTTTTAAACTCATATGCAGTTGGTCTAGCTTCTACAGGCCATACTTGGGTTTCAAATTTCATATGTTGATAATCATCAATAAACACATCACTCATAACAGGCTTTAAGAAAGCATTTTTTCTAATGAGTGCTTCTAAAGATCCTCTTAAAGTGTGAGGTAATTGCTCTATACCTTTTTCTCTAATTTCATCTAGGGTTAGTGCGAATAAATTTTCATCCATAGGGCCAACCGGTATGGTTTTATTTTTAATACCATCAAGTCCTGCCATAAGCAAGCTTGTAAAAGCCAAGTAAGGGTTAGAAGTGCTATCAGGAAATCTTATTTCTACTCTTGCACTTTTTTCGTTAATACCATAAGGAACGCGACAACTTGCAGAGCGATTTTGACAAGAATAAGTTAATATACAAGGTGCTTCAAAACCTGGAACTATTCTTTTATAGGAATTTGAGCTAGGATTGGTAAATGCGGCAACACTTCTTGCATTAGCTAAAATTCCACCGATGTAATTAATCGCACATTCGCTTAATTTTCCATAGCCTTCTTTGTCATAGAATAAATTTACTCCATCTTTCCAAAGACTCATATGTACATGCATACCACTTCCATTATCTCCATAGAGTGGTTTTGGCATAAAAGTTGCTGTTTTTCCATTTAAATGTGCTACCATTTTTACTACATATTTGTAAATTTGTACATTATCAGCAGCTTCAACTAAATTTCCAAATTCTACACCAATCTCAGCTTGTCCTTGTGCTACTTCATGGTGATGTACGAAAGTTTTTAAACCCACTCTTTCTAAAACTTGCACCATTTCAGCTCTAATATCTACACTAGAATCAATAGGACTTACAGGAAAATATCCGCCTTTATTTCTTGGGCGATGTCCGCTATTGTAACTATCTGTGAAATCTTTATTATCATTCCATTCACCTTCTTCAGTATCTACTTCATATTTTGCACAATGAGAAGAATCAACTATTTTTACATTATCAAAAATAAAAAATTCATTTTCAGGACCAAAATAAGCTGTATCGGCGATATTGCTTGTACTTAAGTGTTGCATTGCTTTTTTGGCAATACTTCTTGGACATTTTTCATACATTTGATCTTTATAAATATCATATACATCACAAATTACTATGATAGTAGGATCTGCTGTAAATGGATCTAAAAATGCACTTTCTACATCAGGTTTTAAAATCATATCTGATTTTTCTATAGGTTGCCAACCGTGTAAAGAGCTTGCATCAAAAGGAATTCCATTTTCAAAAGTTTTATCATCAATTGCTTTTATATTGTAAGTAATATGGTGCCAAGTACCTATCATATCAGTAAATCTAAAATCAACAAATAAAACCTCATGTTCTTGACAATAACTAAAAAACTCACCAATGTTATTTACAAACTTACCCATTTTCTCTCCTTTTTAATTAGGTATTAATTTATTTTTTAAGATTGTAGTATATTTTTATTAAATTAAGTTTAAATTAATATTTTTTTTATGGTCAAATATAAAAAAATATTAATTTATATAATTAATTAACAAAATTAATATTGGTTTATATTTTTTTATAATATAATTTCACATTAGTTTTTTATATTAAAAAGGTGTAAAAATGACTCAAGAAGAATTAGATGCTTTAATGAATAGCACTGAAGATTTAGATCTTGATTCTGTAGAAGAAACAGAAACAAAGCCTGAAACAGAGTATGAAGATGAGGAAAAAAATAAACAAATTGTTGATGCAATGATTAATGGTGATTATAAAGCAAGAGCAGATATGGCATGGCCACCACCACCACCTAGCAAAGAGCATAAAGTTGTGCATCAGCTTGATGATGTTACAAGAGATAGTGAAATCAAAGCTACTGAAATGATGGAAAAGTTAGAAATTATTAATGATTTCTTTGCAAATTCAGAAAATGAGCTTTGTGTAATTAGTGATGCTCTGAATAAAAATATAGAAATTTTTGAAAAGCTAAATGCAAAATTTCCTAATGTTGTAAGCTTTAAAGAAGCCATAGAAACTAACAATAATGCTAAAAATATTATAGATGAGATTACAGGTTGTTTGCAAACTGGACAAGATGAAGTTATGATGGCAATGGATGCTATGCAATATCAAGATATTCATCGTCAAAAAATCGAACGTGTTATTAATGTTATGAGAGCTTTAAGTAGATATATGAGTAGTTTATTTGAAGGTAAAATTGATGATGAAAAACGCGTAGGATCGGCTGTGCATATTGAAGGTGATACAACTACAGATGTTGTAAGCAATGATGATATTGAGGCATTAATCGCAAGTTTAGGCAAAAAATGATTATTCCTGAAATAGTAGCTCCTGCGGGAAATTTTACAAAATTAAAAATAGCGTTGGCTTATGGAGCTGATGCTGTTTATGCGGGAGTGAGTAATTTTTCATTAAGAGCAAGAACTGCTAGGGATTTCAATTATGAAACTTTTAAAGAGGCTATTGATTATACTCATACAAGAGGAAAAAAAATTTATGTAACCATTAATGGTTTTCATTTTAGTTCACAAATTGAGGGTTTAAAAAGGCATATTTTAAAATTAAAAGAAATGAAACCTGATGCTTTTATAGTAGCTTCTGTAGGTGCTATGCGTTTAGTTAAAGAACTTGCACCTGAAATCAATCTTCATGTATCCACTCAAGCTAATATTTTAAACTATTTAGACGCTCAAGTCTATAAAGACATGGGAGCTAAGCGTGTTGTTATAGCAAGAGAGCTTGGCTTAAAAGATGCAAAAGATTTGAAAAATAATTGTGATATCGAGCTTGAAAGTTTTGTGCATGGCTCTATGTGCTTTGCATATTCCGGTAGATGTTTAATAAGCTCAGTACAAAGTGGACGCATGAGCAATCGTGGTTCTTGCGCAAATGATTGTAGATTTAATTATGAGCTTTATGCGAAAAATCCAGAGACAAATACACTTTTTAGATTAGAAGAAGATGAAAATGGCACACATGTATTTAATTCTAAAGATTTAAATTTAAGCTCATATATTCAAAAGATTATGCAAGAAAATTGTATTCATGCTTTTAAAATAGAAGGAAGAACAAAAAGTGAGTATTATGTAGCTTTAACTACAAGAACATATAAAATGGCAGTGCAAGATGTATTGGAAGACACTTTTGATGCTGCTAAATATGAAAAAGAAATCCATACTTTAAAACACAGAGGTTTTACGGATGGATATTTAGTCTCAAGAGCTTATGAAAAAACCGATTCTATTAATCACAATACAAGTATAGAAGAAGGAACTCATCAAGTGCATGCTATTAGTGAAGATGGCGAGTTTTTTAAATGTAAAGGCAAGATAGAATTAAACAAAGAATATGAAATTTTAGCTCCGGTTAATTCTAATATAGAATTAGGAGAAAATAAACTAGGTTTAATCTATGAAAATGATGGTAAGAAATTTATAGTTTTTAAGCAATTATTGGCCAAAAATAATAAAGAATTTAGTGAAATTCATAGTGGTAATGAAAATGAAATTACTTTACCGTTTAAGCTTCCAGAATTTAGCTTTTTAAGAAGGAGTGTTGAATGAAATTTGTTTCTATATTGATGGGAAGTAAGAGTGATTATGATGTAGTGAAAGAAGCTTTGGGAATTTTGGAAAAATTTGATGTTAAATATGAAATTTTAATCACTTCAGCACACAGAAGTCCTCAAAGAACCCAAGAATACATCAAAAATGCCGAAGAAAAAGGTGCAAAAGTATTTATTGCAGCAGCAGGTATGGCAGCACATTTAGCAGGAGCTGTTGCAGCACATACAACAAAACCTGTTTTAGGCATACCTATGCCAGGAAGTAATTTAGCAAGTATGGACTCTTTATTTTCTACTGTGCAAATGCCAAGTGGAATTCCTGTAGCAACTTTGGCTATAGGTAAAGCAGGGGCTATTAATGCAGCTTATTTAGCTGTACAAATTTTAGCTATAGAGGATGAATCTTTAGCACAAAAATTATTAGAAGATAGAAAAAAACAACAAGAAAAATTAATTCAAGATTCTAGCACAATTGAAGTTTTTCTTTAAGGAGTATTTATGCAAACTTACTTGAAGTTAAAAGAATTTTGTCAATTAGTGCATTTATCTGAAGATGTTGTAAAAGGAATGATGGCAAATGGTGCTTTAAATTTCAAAGAAGAAGAGGGTGAAATTTATATTGAGGCTAATCAAGGAACATTTAGTGTGGTTCCAACAAGCTCAAAGCAACCTGCTGTGGTAAATTCTATGACTTTAGCAGGAGAAAGTTTTGTGGAAAAAACCATAGGAACTATTTTAAACTTACACGAAAAAGTTCTTGATGCTAAAGATGAGACCTTAGAAGCTTTAAAGGGTGAGAATAAATTTTTAAAAGATGCTCTTTATTCTATGCAAGAACTTTATGATGAAGATAGAAAAACCATAGAAAATCTTAACGAGCAACTCAAATATGCGCGCAATGAAGTGGAATTTCTAAAAAGAAAATACAAAATGATGTGGAATAAAACAGTAGAGTTATATGCAAATTCACCTGAAAAGCCAGAAGAAATAAAGGAAGAAAAATGACTTTTTCTCAAATGATATTAAACTTACAAGAATTTTGGCAAAAACAAGGTTGTGCCATTATGCAACCTTATGATTTTCCAGCAGGTGCAGGGACTTTTCACCCTGCGACTTTTTTAAGAAGTTTGGGTAAAAAACCTTGGGCAGCTGCTTATGTAGCACCAAGTAGAAGACCAACTGATGGAAGATATGGTGAAAATCCTAATAGACTAGGTGCTTATTATCAATTTCAAGTTTTGATTAAACCAAGCCCTGATAACATCCAAGAATTATATTTAAAAAGTTTGGAAAATTTAGGTTTTGATTTAAAATCACATGATATTCGTTTTGTTGAGGATAACTGGGAGAGTCCAAGTTTAGGTGCTTGGGGTCTGGGTTGGGAAGTTTGGCTTGATGGCATGGAAGTAACACAATTTACTTATTTTCAGCAAGTTGGCGGTATAAGCGTAGATTTAGTAAGTGCTGAAATTACCTATGGCTTAGAAAGACTCGCAATGTATTTGCAAGATGTAGATAATGTATATGACATAGTTTGGAATGAATTTAACGGTGAAAAAATTACCTATAAAGATGTTCATAAGCAAGGTGAGTTTGAATTTAGTAAATATAATTTTGAAGTAAGTGATGTTAAAACTTTAAATGTGCAATTTGAAAATGCCTATAATGAGTGTAAGAATGCATTAGAAGCAAAGCTTGCTTTACCCGCATATGATTATTGTATGTTAGCAGCGCACACTTTTAATTTGCTTGATGCAAGAGGAGCTATTTCAGTAACTCAAAGACAAGACTTTATGCTTAAAATTAGAGAATTATCTAAAAATTGTGCTTTGGTGTATAAAGAAAGTTTAGATGAAAATTAAAGAAATTTATGATTATTTGGATACTATTAGCCCATTTAGTACGCAAAGTTCATGGGATAATAGTGGCCTATTACTTGGAGCTTTAGATCAAGAAGTAAATCAAATTTATCTTGCTCTTGATGTGGATATGCATTTAATTGAAAATGCACGTGAAAATTCACTTTTTATAGTTCATCATCCTTTGATTTTTAAAGGTTTAAAAAACTTAAGCGGGGTGTTTTATCCGCAAAATATTCTTACTAAAATGATACAAAAAAACATAGCTTTAATTGCTATGCATACGAATTTTGACTTAAGTCATTTAAATGCTTATTTTGCTCGTGAAATTTTAGGTTTTAAGATTAAAGAACAAAATGAGTTTTTAATTTATTGTGATGTTGATTTTAAATTTAGTGATTTAATTAATCATGTAAAAAAAAATTTAAAGCTTGATTACATAAGAGTTGTAAATGCAGGTAATGAGAAAATTAAAACTTTAGCAATATGCACAGGTAGTGGAGGAGATTTAATTTCTAGTATTAAGGCAGATTGCTTTTTAAGCGGAGATTTTAAATATCATCAAGCTTTGGAAAGTTATCATAATAAACTTAGTTTGATTGATATAGGACACTATGAAAGCGAATCTTGTTTTGGTAAAATTTTAGCAAAAGATTTGCAAAAATTTCATTTAGAAGTTATAATATCAGTTTCAAAAAATCCATTTCAATATTTTTAAGGAAAATTTCAATGAGTAAATATTTAGAACAACTTATAGCTTTATCGCAAATTGATAAAGAACTTGATGGTTTTGCAAATAAAGTAGAAGATGCTACAAAAGATTTAAAAGAAAAACGCAATTTACTTGATAAAACAGAAGAAGAAATTGCAGGTTTTGAGAAAGATATTAAAGATATAGAAAATCAAAAAATTCAAAACAACAATCATATTGCAGAATTTGGTGTAAAAATAAAAGAAATAGCCAAAAAAAGTGCAGCGGTAAAAACTGAAAAAGAAGCAAATGCTTTAAAAATTGAAGAGGATATAGCCAAAGAACAACTTGATGCAGCAAATGAAGAAATTGAAAGATTGGATAAAATTTTAGAAAATAAAGAAAAGTTTATACAAGAATTGCAAGTTAAAAGAAGCGAACTTGAAAATGAAGTGGATCAAATCGATGCTCAAACTAAAACTGTTTTAGTGGATATTGAAAAAGAAAGATTACAAATTTATGATAAAAAGGTAAAATTAGTAGGTGAAATAAATCAAAAAGTTTTAACTTTTTATGAAAAAATTAGAAAATGGGCAGGAAATACTGCAGTGGTTCCTGTAAAAAAACATGCTTGTTATGGCTGTTTTATGAGAATTTATGATAAAACTTATTTGGCTGTTTTAAAAGGTGATGAAATCATAACTTGCCCACATTGTGGAAGAATTTTATACAAAGAAAAAGAAGAAAATCAAAATTGATTTTTTTGTATTATATTTTTGCTGTGATTATATATATAATTGCAGCTCCTTTTTTATTGATTTTAAGTTTTTGTAAGGAAAAGTATAAAATATCATTAAAATCAAGATTCTTTCTTTACAAAAATTTAAGGCAAAAACAAGGTGACGTGTATTTTCATGCTTGTTCTTTTGGTGAAATTAAAAGCCTTATTCCTTTAATAAAACTTTTTCCAGCTTGTAAAATTTCAACCATAACTCAAACTGGTTTTAGTGAAGCTTTAAAATATTCTAAAAAAGTAAATTTTTTCCCTTTTGAGATTTTTGTACCTTTTTGGATGAGACCTTGTAAAGTTTTGGTTATTTTTGAAGCAGAGCTTTGGCTTATGCTTGTGTTTATGGCTAAATTTTATAATGCAAAAGTTGTTTTATTAAATGCTAGAATTAGCGATAGATCTTTAAAAAACTATAAGCGTTTTAGCTTTTTTTATCGTTTGATTTTTAAATATATTGATGTTGTGTTTGCGCAAAGTCAAAAAGACAAAGAAAGATTAGAATGCTTGGGCGCTAAAAATGTTATAGCATATAAAAATATCAAAGCTAATATAAAACAAGAACAAGTGAAAAACTATTCCAAGCCCAAAGCTAGGATTATTATATTTGCTAGTACACATGAAAATGAAGAACGATTATTACTTAATGAAATTAATTTAGAAGAAAACGATAAATTGATTATTGCCCCAAGACATCCGGAGCGTTTTGGCGAGGTTGAGGGAATTTTAAAAGATTTTTGTCAAAAAAACCACTATAATATGCAAAAATTTTCAGACTTTATTTTAAGTGAAAATGATTTTGCAAATTTTTTTAATACCAAATGTTTATTGCTAGATACTTTAGGTGAGCTAGAAAGTTTTTATAAGATTAGTGATGTGGTTTTTTTATGCGGCTCTTTTGTAGATAATATAGGTGGGCATAATCCTATAGAGGCAGCTAGATGGAATAATGTTATTATCTCAGGGAAATATTATTTTAATCAAGAAAGTTTATATCAAGAAGTTGATGGTTTGTATATTTGTGAGAGTGCAAAAGATATAAATGTTTTTTTAAAGCAAAAATCACCACAAGCACAACTTAAAGAACAAAGTGATTTAAATGAAATTATATTAAGCATAAAAGAAGGTTTAGATGCAAGAAAAAGCTTATAAATTGCTTGCAATGCAAGAAAAAATTTCTAATAACGCAGCAAAGGATTTGATTGACAAAGGCTGTGTTTTTGCTATGGGTAAAAAGGTTGTTATAGCTAGGGCTTTAATGAGTTCTAAAACAAGATTTGTTGTGCAAAAAATAAAAAAAGCAAAAATACTTTTTGAAGATGATAAAATCATAGCTTTAAATAAGCCTTATGGAGAGATTAGTGAGAATTTAGAAGGTATTTATAATGCTAAATTAATCAATAGACTTGATAAGGAAACAAGTGGAGTTTTACTTTTGAGTAAAGATGAGGAATTTAGACTAAAATGTATTCAAGAATATAAAAAGCAAAATGTTTATAAAAGTTATTTGGCTATTGTTGATGGAGTGATTGCTGAAGAACTTGAAATTTGTGAAAAAATAACTACTATAAAAAATAAATCCGGAGCTTTTAGTAAAATCGATAAATTTGGCTTAGAAGCTCATACTCAGGTTATACCTTTAATGGTAAATGCTAAAAAAACCTTAATAAAAGCAGTCATTAAAACAGGTAGAACACATCAAATTAGAGTGCATTTAAATCATATAAAACATGGTATTATAGGTGATGAAAAATATGCAAAAATTAGATCTTCTAGAATGTATTTGCATTCATATGAAACGCATATTTTTGATTATCAATTTAAAGCCTTACTTGATGAGAGCTTCAATACTTATGGTTTTGAAATAAAAAATTTAAATTTTTAAAGGCGTTTAAAGCTAAAAGGGTTTATAATTTAGCTTTTTAAAATTTTAATAAAGGGAAAATAAAGTGTTTGAAATAGTTAGTGAGTCATTTAAATCCGCAGTTAATAAACTTCGTTTTGTTGATGATGAAAAAGCTTTAAAAAATGCTCTTGACACTCTAAAAAAAGCCCTTTTAAAAGCAGATGTACATCATAAAGTTACTAAAGAATTACTTACTTTAGTAGAAAATGATGTGAAAACTAATGGCATAGGTCAAAAACAATTTTTAGACTCAATTAAGAAAAATTTAGAAGAAATTCTTAGTGTTAAAGGTAAAAATCAAGGTTTTGTATTTGCTAGTAAGCCACCTACGGTTGTTTTGATGTGTGGTTTGCAAGGTGGTGGTAAAACTACTACTACGGTAAAAATTGCTAATTATTTAAAGTTAAGAAATAAAAAAGTACTAATTGCTGCATGCGATTTGCAAAGATTAGCTGCAGTAGAACAGCTAAGACAACTCACTCAAGCTAATGAGCTTGATTTATTTTTCATAGAAAATGAAAGTAATCCTTTAAATGTTGCTAAACAAGCTTTGGAAAAAGCAAAAAATTCTATGTATGATGTTTTGCTTGTAGATACTGCCGGCCGTTTAGCAATTGATACGGCTTTGATGAATGAGCTTAAAGATGTAAAAGCTATTTTAAATCCTGATGAAGTATTTTATGTAGCTGATGCTATGAGTGGTCAAGATGGAGTTAAAACAGCAAGTAGCTTTAATGAAGCTTTAGAAATCACTGGGGTTATTTTAAGTAAATTTGATGCAGATACTAAAGGTGGTGTTGCGCTAGGTATAGCAAGACAAATTGGTGTGCCTTTAAGATTTATTGGTGTTGGTGAGAAAGTAGCTGATTTAGAAGTATTTATCCCTGATAGAATTGTTAATCGTATCATGGGTGAGGGTGATTTAGCGACTTTAGCTGAAAAAACTGCAGCCATTATTGATGAAAAAGAAGCAAAAAAACTTAATAAGAAAATTAAAAAAGGTGAATTTAATTTTAATGACTTTTTAAATCAAATGGAAAGTGTTAAAAAACTTGGTAGTATGAAATCAATCATTGGTATGATACCTGGTTTATCATCTATGGCAGCAAATATTAAAGATATTGATTTGGATAATTCTAAAGAAATTATTCATATTAAGGCAATGATTTCATCAATGACACCAAAAGAAAGAGAAAATCCTGATTTGTTAAACAACGCAAGAAAGCGTCGTATTGCAGAAGGTGCTGGTTTATCTCAAATGGAAGTAAATCGCTTTTTAAAACAATTTAGCAATGCAGCTAAGTTGGCAAAGAAATTTTCAAACAAAAAAGGAATGGAAAACTTTATGAATATGTTGCAGCAAGCTAAAAGACCGCAATAATTAAAGCTTTTTTATGGATATATGAGTTAAAATATCTATAACAAAATTTTAATTTTTTTAGGAGTATTAAAATGACAGTAATCAGACTTACAAAAATGGGACGTAAAAAAAGACCATTTTATCGTATAGTTGTAACTGATAGTAGAAAAAGACGTGATGGTAGCTGGATAGAAAGCATTGGATATTACAATCCTATGGTTGAACCTGAAGTGGTAAAATTTGATGCTGAGCGTTTAGCTTATTGGAAAAGCGTAGGTGCTAAATTAAGCGATAGAGTAGCAGCTATTACAAGCAAATAAAAATGGTTGAAAATTTTTTAAGAGAATATGCAAAATTAATTGTTGATTTTCCTGAAAAAGTTGATATACAAAGACAAAATTTAGAAAATAATTTTGCTGAAATTATCATTTATGTCGATCCATCTGATACTGGTAAGTTGATCGGAAAAAATGGAAAATTAATCAACGCAATAAAAACAGTCATTATGGCTTACAAAGTTAAAGATGCAACTTCATATCGTATAACGGTAAAAGCCATTGAAGAATGATTTGATCCAAGTTGCTAAACTTGGGAAAAGTGTTGGTTTAAAAGGTTATGTAAGATTACATAATCTTAGTGATTTTTATGAGCAGTTTAAAATAGGTGCTAAATTTTTTGATATTAATCAAAAAATTTACACCATAAAGGCTTTTGATAAAACTAGATCTTTAGTTTTATTTGAAGGTTTTGAGAGTGTTGAAGCTGCCAAAACCTTAACTAATATTACTCTTTTTCAAACTATTGAAGCTACAAAAGAAACTTGTAAATTAAAAAAAGATGAGTATTTTTATTTTGATATAATTGGATGTGATATTATTGAAAATGAGCAAAAATTAGGTGCAGTTGAAGACATTTTAGAAAATGGAGCAGGATTTTTATTTTGTATAAAATGTGATGAAAAACTAACAAAGGTTAAAAACTTTTATATTCCTTATGTTGATAAATATATTCAAAAAGTTGATGTAGAAAATAAAAAAATATTCACGCAATCTGCTTTAGATATTTTAGAAAATTCATGAAATATACTTTTGTAAGTTTATTCCCAGAGCTTATTGAACCTTATTTTCAAACTTCTATTTTAGCAAGGGCAAAAGAAAAGGGAATATTAGAATTTGCTTTTGTTAATCCTAGAAAATTTACCACAAACAGGCACTTTAAAGTAGATGATTATAAAATAGGAGGAGGCGCAGGGCTTTTATTACAAGCTCAGCCTTTGTATGATTGCTTAAGACATATTAAAAAGCAAGATAAAAATGTTCATTTTGTTTTTCTTTTGCCTTGCGCTAAGACTTTTAAACAAGCTGATGCTAAAAGATTAAGTAAGAAAGATCATATTTGTTTTGTAAGTAGTAGATATGAGGGTTTGGATGAGCGCATTGTGGAAGAATTTGCTAATGAGGTATTTTCTATAGGTGATTTTATACTTACAGGTGGAGAGTTAGCGTCTTTGGTGATGTGTGATGCTATTAGCAGAAATATTCAAGATGTTCTTGGAAATAGCGAAAGCTTAAGTGAAGAAAGTTTTGAAAATGACTTATTGGAAGCTCCATCGTTTTCCAAACCTTTTATTTTTGAAAAGGAAAATAAAAAATTTTATGTGCCTTCAGAGTTTTTAAAGGGAAATCACGCTAAAATCACAGCTTTAAAAACTACTTTGGCGTCTTGCAAAACGAAATATTTTCGTCCTGATTTGTATCAAAAGCATGAACGCAAATTTTAAGGAATATCGTTATGAAAAATAAATACATTGAGCAATTTGAGCAAAAGCAAATTGAAGGTAAAAATGTTCCAGAATTTCGTGCTGGAGATACTTTAAGACTTGCTATTCGCATTAAAGAAGGCGATAAAACAAGAATTCAAAATTTTGAAGGTATTTGTATAGCACGTAGAGGAAATGGTGTAGATGAAACTTTCATCGTACGTAAAATCGGTGCTAACAATGTAGGCGTTGAAAGAATTTTTCCTATTTATAGTGAAAGTTTAGAAAGTATTACAGTATTAAGAAGAGGTCGTGTACGCCGTGCTAGATTGTTCTACCTAAGAGATAGAAGAGGTAAGGCTGCTCGTATTAAAGAACTTAAAAAATAAAAGTGAAATTTAGAACTCAAATATATGAAGCAATTTCTTGGGAACAAGAAATTCAAAACGGCATTAATATATCTAAGAAAATAGAAAATGCTTATGCTAAAGAAATCTGCATAACTATGTCAAAAGATAGCTTTATGAAAGATCATAAAGCACCTTTTGATATTACCATACAAGTATTAAAAGGCTCTATCGATTTTGGAGTTTTAAACCAAAAAATTCTACTTAAAACACTAGATAGTATAAGTTTAAAAGCTCATGAGATTCATAATCTTTTAGCGTTAGAAGATTCTATAGTGCGCTTAACTTTGTATAAGCAAGATAGTCTTGAACGCGTTGAAAGTGTTTTAAAATCTTAATTTAAGCCTCATTTTGTATAATTTTAGCTTACTAAAATGAGGAAGTTAAGCTATGAAATGGACTAAAGATTCTTGGAAAAATTATAAAATTCAGCAACAACCACAATATCCTGATGAAAATGAATTACAAGATGTTGTTAAAAAATTAGAAAAATTACCACCGCTTGTTTTTGCAGGTGAGGTGGATAAATTAAAAAAATCCCTTGCTAATGTTGTAAATTCACAAGCATTTTTACTCCAAGGAGGAGATTGTGCGGAGAGTTTTGTAAATTTTGGCGCTGATAATATAAGAGATATGTTTAAAGTTATGCTTCAAATGGCTATAGTGCTTACTTTTGCAGGATCTTGTCCCATTGTTAAAGTAGGGCGCGTTGCAGGACAATTTGCAAAGCCAAGAAGTAGTGATTTTGAAGAAATTGAAGGAGTAAAGCTTCCAAGTTATCGTGGAGATATTATTAATGGTTTTGAATTTAATGAAAAATCAAGAATAGCTGATCCTAAAAGAATGTTAGAAGCATATTATCAAAGTGCTACAACTTTAAATTTATTAAGAGCTTTTTCAAGAGGCGGTTTAGCGGATTTAAGAGTGGTACATAAGTGGAATTTGGGTTTTTTAAAAAAGGCAGAGCTTGGAAAAAAATATGATGAACTTAGCGAAAAAATCACTCAAGCTTTAGCTTTTATGCAAGCTTGTGGTATCACCGATACTCCAAATCTTTCTCAAACAGCCTTTTATACTTCTCATGAAGCCTTGCTTTTACCTTATGAGGAAGCTTTAACTAGGGTAGATAGTTTAAGCGGGGAAATTTATGATTGTTCAGCACATATGCTTTGGATAGGTGAGCGTACTAGAAAAGCAGATGAAGCACATGTGCATTTTTTAAGTGGAGTGAAAAATCCACTTGGTGTTAAACTTAGTGCTAATTATGATTTAGATGAGATTAAAAAGTTAGTAAGTATTTTAAATCCGCATAATGAAGCAGGAAGATTAAATTTCATTATTCGTATGGGATGTGATAAGATAGAAAATGCCTTGCCAAAATTATTTAAAGAGTTAAAACAAGAAGGATTTAATATACTTTATAGCATAGATCCTATGCATGCAAACACAGTTAAGTCAGGTAATTTTAAAACAAGAGAATTTGATAAAATCATTCAAGAAGTGCGTGCATTTTTTGAAATAGCTATGAGTGAGAGCGTATATCCTGGTGGGGTACATTTGGAAATGACAGGGCAAAATGTAACAGAATGTGTAGGAGGCTCTTTAAATATCACTCAAGAAGAGCTTTCTAAACGCTATGAAACACAATGTGATCCAAGATTAAATGCTGACCAAGCTTTAGAATTAGCATTTATCATAGCAGACTTAGTTAAAAAGGCAAGAAAATGTTAAAATTTTATGGTATTAAAAATTGTAATAGTGTTAAAAAAGCTATGGATTGTTTAAATTCTAAGCAAATTGAATTTGAATTTTTAGATATTAAAAAACTAGATGAAGAAACTTTAGATTTTTGGCTTAGCAAAAGGAGTGTTTTAGAGCTTGTAAATACAGTGGGTATGAGTGCTAGAAAATTAGGCTTAAATAAAGAAAAACTTCAAAATTTAAACCAAGATGAAATTAAAGCAATGATTTTAGAAAGTCCAACACTCATAAAACGCCCATTAATTGTAAAAGATGATGAAGTTTTTATAGCTAAAGAATATGAGAGTTTTTAATTAAATTTTCTCTCTTTGGTAGATTTTTTTAATTTTCACATCTAAATTATGAGCAAATTTAAATAAAGCTGGCACTACTAAAAGTGTAAGTAAGGTTGAACTAATAAGACCAAATATAATAGCAATGGCCATAGGAGAATTTCCTTCAAAACCAGAACCCCTTGAAAGTGCTAGTGGAAGCATGGAAAAAATCATCGCAAAAGTTGTCATTAAAATGGCTCTTAAACGACTTTTTCCTGCATAAATTAGTGCTTTTTCTACTTCCATACCTTCATCGCATTTTTTATTAGCTACATCTACTAATAATATAGCATTTTTTCCTACCATTCCAAAAAGCAAAATAATAGCCACAAGTACAAATAAAGAAAAGTGATTTCCTGTGATAAAAATTCCAAAACAAGCTCCACCAAAAGCCAAAGGCATGCTTATCATGATGATTAAAGGAAGTATTAAACTTGAATACAAAGAAGCAAGGATTAAATAAATCAAAATCATTCCCAAAGATATAGAAAACAAAAATCCACTAATGGTATCATCTAAAAAGTCCAAAAAACCAGAATAAGCAAAAGATAGGTTGTTTTTTCCTAAAATATAAGCTAAATTGGACTCAAAAATTTTTCTTACTTCACCCAAAGAAATGTTTTCTATGCTTGAAGTGAGTTTTATACTAGTAGTTTTATTGTGTCTGTTAATTAAAGAAAGATCTTTTTTATAAGAAAAGCTAGCAATACTAGCAAGTTTTATACTTTCATTGTTATGATTTTTAAGTTCTATTAGCTCTAAACTAGTTGGATTTTGCTTAAAAGCTTCATCAAAGCTAAGGATAATTTCATCTTTAAAATTTTTATAATCCATATTTCCAACACTTAAATTTCCAAAGGAATAAGCCAAGACATAAGCAAGTTCTTGAGGGTTAATACCAAGTTTGGCAGCTTTTTCTCTATTGATATTAATAGCAATTTCTTCTTTTAAATCCCCTTCATTATCATCTATAGCAACAAAGCCTTCGTGTTTTGAAAGCACTTCTTTCATTCTATTAATAGCTTCTTTTATTAGCTTTAAATCATCACCTAAAATTTGAATTTGAACCGGATCTTCAATGCCTGCTCCTTCTATTTTAGGGAGTTCTAAAACTTTTATCTTTAAGTCTTCATAGGAGTTTAATTTTTCTTGAAAAAGGCTAATAAGCTTAGGTTGTCTGAATTTTCTTTCATTTAAAGGTTTTAATTTTACATAAATTTTTGCTTTTTTAATTTCTTTTGCGTCATTATATCCTATAAGTAAATATGCATAAGCAACACTTGGATCTTGCTTTATATTTTCATATACTTTTAAACTTTTTTCTTTCATAGCTTCTAAAGATAAGTCGTTTTTGCTTTCTAATAAAATTTGTATTTCACTATCTTCTTCTATAGGTAGAAAATCTAAGCCTATTTTAGGAGCTAAAGAAAAACATAAAATAATTACAACAAGCGTTGATAGGATAAATTTAATTTTATTAGCTAAAACTTTATAAAGTAGCTTTTCATAAAATAAGTCAAGTTTTATAAATAAAAATTCACTTTTTTTATAAAATGTACTTTCGCTAGTATTTAAAAATCTAGCACTTAAGGTAGGTATTAAAAATACACTTACAAGATAGCTTATAATCACACCAGAAGCAACGCTAGTAGCTAATACATTAAAAAATAAACCAGGAACTGAATTCATATAAGCAATAGGTATAAACACACACAATAAAACCGCACTAATGCTTAAAACGCTAAAGCCTATTTCTTTGATTCCTTCAAATGAAGCTTGTAAAGGAGGGAGTGTTTTTGCTTTTTTGGCTATACTTTCAATAATAACTATAGCATCATCTATAAAAATTCCTATACTTAAAGTAAGAGCTATGATGGTTAAGCGATTAATATCATAACCTAAAAGATTAATGAGAAAAAAACTAGAAATAATTGAAGTTGGTAAAACAATAAAAGCTAAAATAGTCGCACTGATATTTCTTAAAAATACATACACTATTAAAAGTGTCAAAATCACGCCAAAAACCATATCAAAAATAACTTGATTGATATGTTTTAAGATATTTTGGCTTTTATCATAAACTATTTTAATTTCTATCTCATTGCCTACTATTGTTTGTAATGTTTTTAAAGAATTTTTGATATTTTCTATAACTTTTAAGGAGTTATAACCAGAAATTTTATTAAGCTCAAGTAATACCCCATCTTTTGTATCAAGCATTGCAAACTGCTTTTGATCTTCTAAGTCATAGCTAATATTTGCTATGTCTTTTAAAAATATTCCACTAAAAATGCGTATATTTTCTAACTCTTTTAAATTTTGTGCTTCAAAATATCCTTTGATGGTGAAATTATCTTTTGAATTTTCAAACTCACCTAGATATTGTTTAAAATTATGACTTTGGATGATTTTAGCTACATCAAGTGCATTAATGTGGTATTTTTGCAAGGCATTAGGCAGGAGTTTGATTTGAACTTGTGGTTTTAAAAAGGCTATATCATTGATCGTTCCAACTCCTGAAATTTTTTGTAAAAATGGTTTTATATCATTGTCAATCTTACGCATAAGTTTTAAATGATCTTTGGAGCTTAAAAATAATGATACAACAGATCCTGCATCAGGGGATATTTTTTCTAAGGTTGGCTTTGCTGGAAGATTAATAGTATTAAGTTTATCTCTAATATCATTTGCAGCTACTTCTAAGTTTTTGCCTAGTTCAAATTCAACAACAGAAATAGAAAAATTATTATAACTTGTAGAATTGATATTTTTTATCCCCTGTACATCTGAAATTGCATTTTCTATTTCTTTGGTTATTTTAGATTCTATGAATTTTAAATCTCCATTCGCAGTGGTGGTAATTTTAATCAAAGGAATATCTACTTTTGGATAAAGATTAATGGGCATACTAAAAATAGAAAAAGTACCAAAAATCACCAAAGCGATAAAAAACATCAAAACAGCAATAGGATTATTAATAGCAAAACGATACAAGATTAATCCTTGGTGATGATTTTTCCTTCTCCAAAAGAACCTGGAGTAAAGTTTAAGGCCTCAACTTCTGCATAAATTTTTCGTGTTTTTATGTCTATACTTGGATAAATAAGTGTGATTTTACCTTGATATTCTTTTTCATTTGAGTCTATTTTATAAATAAAAATATCATCGATTTTTATCTTATCTTTAAATTTTTCATCAAAACTTAAAAGCAATTTTACTTTTGGATAAGAAAAAAAATCAAATAAAACATGAGAAATTCCCCTAGCTCCATCGCCTATGTCGATATATTTGTTAGAAATAATCCCATCATAAGGTGCTTTTAGAGTTTTTTTATCGATTAAGTCTTTATAGTGTTGTATATTTAAAAAGGCTTTTTGTTGCAAGCTTTGTGCTTTTTGAAACTCAAATAAAATATTTTCATAACTTTGCTTATCTATAACTTCTTGTACCTTTTTAAATTTTTCTAAAGAACTTTTAGCATGTTCTAGTGCAAGAGTGGCAAGTTTGTATTCATTTTGTGCTAATTTTAAGGCTATTTGCTCGCTAGAATCTTCAAGTTTAAGTAAAACTTGATCTTTTTTTACCTTATCATTAACATTCACATAAATTGCTTTAACTATACCAGCACTTTGCAAGGATAATTTTGATTGATTTTGCGCAAGCACATCAAAACTAGCATAAATTTCTTCAGCTTTTAAAGTGAGTAGAGAAAATAAAATTAAAAATACTAATTTCATTCTAAAACCTTTGTTTTTATATCAATTCCAGCTGTAAAATAATACCTTGCTTTTGTAATTTCATATTCATTTTTAGCTAGTTCAAGTTGACTTTGACTTTTGTATTTTAATTCTAATGCATTTAGGTATTCTACATATGAGCAAAGCCCTGCGGTGTATTTTTTCTCAATGGCCTCAAAAGCTAAATTAGCCGCCTTAAAACTTGCATTTAATGCTTTTATTTTAACTTTGGAAATTTCAATTTCTTGTAAAAGATTATCTAGTTCTATATCTACTTTTCTTTTAGTTTTTTCAAGCTCTAATTGAGTGATTTTGCTTGTATATTTTTGAGATTCTAGAGCTTTTTGATTAGCCCCAAAATCAAAAATTTTCCACTCAAAAGTTAAAATAAAACGATTACTTTGTCCATGTTCTTTTAAAAAGCTTTCGCTTGTTGATTTTAGCTCATGTGGTAATTTAGGATTGTAGTTTATATCATAAAAACTAAAACTATTTTGTAAAAATATTTTTGGAAACAACTCAGCTCTAGCAGAGTCTATTTTTAAATTTTCTAAATTTAATTTTTCTTGCATAAGGGCTATTTCATAGCTTTTGTTTTTTTCTGCACTTGGTTCTTGTAAAATATTTTGAAAAGAAGGCGTAAAATGCGTTTTGCTAAGATTATAAATTTCATTTTTTAATTCATATAGTTTTAATTCATTTTGAGCTAATTCATAAGAGCTTAACTCAAATTTTGCTTTTATGCTCTCAAGCTCACTTTGGCTAGCAAGTCCAGCTTGGTAAAAATTTTCTAAGCGCTTGAGTTGATTTTGTAGAGTGATTTCTTTTTGTTTATCACTTGCTATAATACTTTCTAAACTAAGATAATTAAAATACAAAACACTAGCACTAAGTGCCATATAATTTGCCATGTTTTCTTTTTCAAGATGAGCAAGTTGTTTTAGACTTTGCATGCTAGCGATTTTTGCTTCTCTATTGCCCCCATCAAAAAGTAAAAATTTAAGCGAAAGAGTACTCATTAGACTTTCTTGAGGTTCTATGATAAAGCGATCTTTGTTTGAGCCAAGATAAGAAACACCTAAATGTAAACTTGGCAAATAAGCATTTTGCACGCTTTCTTGTTCTAAAATACTTTTTGAAAATTGAAGTTGCTTTTGTAAGTAATTTTCATTGTTTAAACTTAAATCTATAAATTCTTTAAGATTATTAGCTAGCAAAAATAAAGGCAAGAAAAGTAAATATAAAATTTTCATTTTTAAACTTTTTATTTTATTATAGAAAATATAACTTAAAGTAATTATAAAGCAAGAAAATTTTTAAGTAGCTTTTTACCATTTTGACTTAGTATGGCTTCAGGATGAAATTGGATTCCATAAATGTCGTATTTTTTATGTTTTAAAGCCATGATGACATTATCTTCACTATGGGCTAAAATTTCACATTTTTTACCTATATGGCTAACATAAAGAGAGTGATATAAACAAATTTTAAAATTTTGCTTAAGATTTTTAAAAAGTGGATTTGGTTTAAATTTTATAGTTTTTACCTTACCATGAGTTGGGTTTGGAAGTTTAGAAATTTTACCATCAAAAACATGTGCTATGCATTGGTGTCCTAGACAAATTCCAAGAATTTTTTTATCTTTTTTAAAATATTTTATAGCTTTTAAGCTTAGCTTTGATTCTTTTGGAGAATTTGGTCCAGGGGAGATTAAAAGATGGGTAAAACCATATTTTTTAAGCTTTTTTGGGTTTTTAAATTTATCGTTTTTGATGATTTTATAAGTAATATTTAATTCTTTTAAATAAAAGGCTATAGTGTAGGTAAAAGAATCATAATTATCTATAATTAAAACTCTCACAAAAACACCCTTTTTAAGCCTCTTAAAGAATTAATAGCATAAATTTCTTTAGCATTTAAAAGCTTATCTTTAGTGATATCTTTTTCTTTGATGAGCTTGTGTTTTAAGAGTGTTTGTCTATAAATGCCATTGAGGCAGTTTTTAGCATAAGGAGTAAAATACTCATCATTTAAATTTATGATAATATTAGTTCTTGAACCCTCACAAAGTATGCCTTTTTCATCAAAAAAAACTATGTCATAGCAAATATTTTCTTTCCATAGATGCGAATTTGCTTCATATAAACTACGCAGAGAAGTTTTATGGTGTGTTAAAAGATTTACTTTTATGATATCTTTACTTATGAGTAGTTTTTTGCTTGAATTTTCTTGTATATTGCTAAAATCAAACTCATAAAGACCATTTTTGAAAAGTTTTAATTTAATAGCTTTTGAGTCTTTTTGAGTAAAATTACTTTTTGTAAAAAAATGATGTTGGTTGAAAACAAAATTATTGAAATTTTGTAAAGATTTAAAATGGAATTTTTTATCTTTACTCTCTAGTATATTTTTAAAATCATGTATTAATCTTTGAGTATCAAAGCCAAAAAATTTAGCTGAGTTTAAAATTCTTTGTAAATGTTCTTTGAAAAATAAAATAGAATGATTTTTATAATACATTGTTTCAAACAAGTAAAAGTTAGGTTCTAAAATTTTGCTTTTTAGTTTTAATTCTTCAAATTCATCTTGTTTTTGTGAGTCCCACACAAGCCCACTTCCCACACCATATCTTAAAAAATCATCATTATTTTTTTTCTCTAAAGTGCGTATGGCTACGCTAAATTTTGCTTTGTTTTTATAGATTAAACCTATTGCGCCACAATAAATTCCGCGTTTTCTTTGCTCTAAATTTTCTATGAGTTTAATGGTTTCTATTTTGGGTGCGCCTGTGATAGATCCACATGGAAAAAGGGCTTTGAAAATTTTAAAATAATCATTTTTTTGCTTTAATTTTCCGCTTATTTTTGAAATGAGTTGGTGTAAGGTAGGATAGGTTTTAACCTTAAAAAGTTCGCATTTTAAAGAATGTTTTTTGATGAGTTTTGAAATATCATTGCGTAATAAATCAACTATCATTACATTTTCGCTAATGGTTTTTTCATCGCATTTTAAAAAGTTTTTTAGATTTTCATCTTCTTTTGGATCATTTGAGCGTTTGATTGTGCCTTTCATGGGTTTTGTGATGATTTTTTTATTTTTGATTTTAAAAAAAAGCTCAGGTGAAAATGAAGCTAGTTCTAAAAATTCATTTTTCATATAAGCCTTATAAGGGGTATTTTGCTTAGGATAAAGGCTTAAAAAACTCTCATACACATTAAGATTTGATTGTAAATGTTGTTCTTGAGCAAGATTAACTTGATAACTTTGACCTTTAGCTATGGCATCTTTAACTTTGTCAAAATTTTCAAAATACTTTTCTTGATTTAAATTAGATGAAAAATTTGGATAAAAGTCTAAATTTTTTTCTTCACTTGTAAAGATTTTTCTTGTTTTAAAAGCAAAAAAATACAAAAAAGGTTCTTTGCTTTTATAATTTTTATCTTCTAGATATTTATAAAATTCATATTGGATATAACCTAAAAAATAATATTGACTTTTATATTTTTCTATGGTTTTAAAAGCTTTTTTGCTTTCTTTTTGAGTATAGGCTTTGAGGGTAAAGGCAAGATCATTATAAAGATATTTTCCAAAGATAGCAAATGCCATTTATATCCTTAGCTTAGAAAATATACCCAAATAGGTAAAGAAATAAAGGCAAAAACTATACCAAAAGCCACAGAACTAACTGCTAAATTTGTATCAAGTTTTGCTTTCATAATCATAGCTGCAACCATTGTCATAGTAGGCATAGCTGATTCAAGTAAAGCGATGATAGAGCTAGGATTTAATTTGAAATTTAAAAGCTTTAAAAGCACTAAAAAGATTAAAGGTGTGAGTATCATTTTACCAAAAATGACTATTATAGTTGCTTTATAAGAAGTTTTTATACTTAAAAAGCCTAAATTTAAACCTATGGCAAAAAGTGCTATAGGTGTGGCACTAGCTCCAAGCATACGCAAAGGTTCAAAGATAAAATTAGGAAGTGTAGTAAACTTAAAACAAAGTCCTAAAATCAAAGCAACAAAAGGTGGAAAAGTAAAAACTTTTTTAAGATTTTGTAAAAAGCTTACCTTTTGCTCACTAGCTAAAGATATGATAAAGGGAGCAAGCAGTGCCACTGGCAAAGAAGTAGCAAGAGCATCATAAAGGATAATCTCTCCCAAAAAATGAGGATCTTGATAAATTCCACTAATAATAGGTATACCTACAAATAAAGTATTTCCAAAGCTAGAAAGTAAAAAAATACTTACAAGAGTGCTTTTGCTAAATTTAAAACAAAGAGCTAAAAATACACAACATAATGCTGAAAAAATAGCACAGCCCAACCCAAGCAATATAATAACAATCAAAGAAAAATCAAAATTTAAATGATAAGCACGCTCAAAAATCAAGCAAGGCAATGCAAAAATAATAGCAAAATCTAAAAAAGCACGCGCTTGTTTTTGTTTTAAAATTTTGATTTTTTTAGCAAAATATCCACCAAAAAGCAAACAAAATATACTAAATAAGGAAGAAAAAATATACATTTTATTCTGCTAAGTTAAAAAGCTTTTGACTAAATTTTGTATGAGTAAATTCCATCCATCTACAAGCACAAATATCAAAAGTTTAAAAGGCATAGAAATCATAACAGGAGGTAGCATCATCATACCCATAGCCATTAATACCGAGCTTACTACCATATCAATAACCAAAAATGGTAAGAAAAGTAAAAAGCCTATTTCAAAAGCAGTTTTAAGCTCGCTTATCATAAAGGCTGGCACTAAAACTGTTAAAGGCACATCATCTATGGTTTTTGGATTTTCTAAATTTCTAATCCTATAAAAAAGCGCTAAGTCTTTTTCCCTAGTGTTTTTTAGCATAAAATCTTTAAAAGGCTTAACGCCTTTAGCAAAAGCTTCTTCATAACCTATTTGTTCAGCGATATAGGGCTTTATACCTTCATTATATGATTTTGTAGCCACAGGCTCCATAATGAAAAAAGTTAAAATCAAAGCTAAGGTAACCAAGATAGTATTTGGTGGCATAGTTTGAGTACCAAGGGCTGTTCTTAAAAAAGAAAATACTACAACAAGTCTTAAAAATGAAGTCATTACAAAAACAATGGTAGGCGCAAGAGCTAGTATGGTTAAAACTATAACTATATTTAGGGTTGTTACGAGTTGTTGTGGGCTATTTGGAGCACTAAGGCTTAAATTTACAGTTGGTATGGTTGCTTCAGCACCTAAAAGAGCCAAGTTTGATAAAAATAAAGCTAGTAAAACCCTCAAAATATTTCCTTGGTTAAAATTAAAAGCGTCATTTTAGCAATTTTACTCTTAAAAGAATAAAAATGATTTTATAAAAATAAGAATTTTTACTTTAGCTTGTTAAAATAAGCAATAATTTTTAAAACAAAGGTAAATTATGAAAATTTCTGTGCTTATTTTGGCTGCTGGACTTGGCACGCGTATGAAATCACAAAATCCAAAAGTGCTTCAAAAAATTTGCTCAAAAGCAATGATTTTACATATTTTAAAACAAGCATATAAGATTAGTGATGATGTGTGTGTGGTGCTTTCTCATCAAAAAGAAAAGGTTGAACAAGTTGTTTTAGAGTATTTTCCAAATACACGCTTTTTAGAGCAAGACTTGCAAAATTTTCCAGGTACTGCAGGGGCTTTAAGGGGTTATGAGAGTAAGCATGAAAAAGTTTTGATTTTATGTGGTGATATGCCTTTAGTTAAAGCAGATGATTTAGAAAAAATAGCTTTAAATGAAAGTGATTTTAATGTAGCAGTTTTTGAGGCAAAAGATCCAAAAAGTTATGGAAGAATAGTATTAAAAGAAAATAAAATTCAAAAAATAGTAGAAACAAAAGATGCAAGCAAAGAAGAACTTGCTATAAACATTTGTAATAGTGGTGTTTATGCTATAAAAGCACAAATTTTAAAAGAAGTATTGCCTTTGATAAAAAATGATAATAAAGCTAAAGAGTATTATTTAACTGATGCGGTTTATTTAGCAAAAGAAAAGGGCTATGAAATCGATGCGGTATTTGTAAATGAGCAAGATTTTATGGGGGTAAATGATAAAATTGAGCTTTGCCTAGCTCAAGATCTTATGCAAGAAGCGATTAAAAAGGAATGGATGAGGCAAGGAGTGATTTTTCACATGCCTGCGACGACTTTTATTTCAGATGAAGTTGAGTTTGTAGGCGAGTGTGAAGTGTATGAAAATGTGCGCATAGAAGGAAAATCAAAAATCATTAATTCTATCATTAAAAGTTCAAGTGTGATTGAAGATAGCATAGTGGAAAATAGCGATGTGGGTCCTTTAGCGCATTTGCGTCCAAAATGTCAGCTTAAAAATACCCATATAGGAAATTTCGTAGAATGTAAAAATGCTTTATTAAATGGAGTTAAGGCAGGACATTTGAGTTATTTAGGAGATTGTGAGATAGATGAGGGAACTAATATAGGTTGTGGTACTATCACTTGTAATTATGATGGGGTTAAAAAGCATAAGACCAAAATAGGTAAAAATGTTTTTGTGGGTTCAGATACGCAATTTATCGCTCCGGTTGAGATAAAAGATGAGGTAATCATCGCAGCAGGAAGCACCGTGTGTAGGGATGTAGAAAAAGGCTCTTTACATATCAATAGGGCAAAAGTGCAAATCATAGAAGATTTTTACTATAAAAAACTAGGTAAAAAATGAAAACAATCTTACTAGCAGTAAGTGGAAGCATAGCCTTTTATAAAGCTTATGAGCTTATTTCTTTATTAAAAAAAGAAGGCTTTAGGGTTAAAGTTTTGCTAAGTCAAGGAGTTTTAAAATTTGGCACTAAGCTTAGCTTTGAAGCTTTAGCAGATGAAATTTTATGTGAAGATAATGAAAGTTGGCAAAATACTAATAATCATATAGCCTTTAGTAAGACTTGTGATTGTGTGCTTTTTGCACCTGCTAGTATAAATTCTATTAATAAGCTAAATTATGGTATAGCGGATAATTTATTTATTCAAACTTTAATAGCAGTAGATAAAAATAAACCATTTTTAATCGCACCTGCTGCAAATACAAACATGTATTTACATTTTAGCACTCAAAATTCTTTAAAAAATTTAAAAGAGCAAGGTTATATTATCATTGATCCTATAGTTAAAACTCTAGCTTGTAAAGATGAGGGCTTAGGAGCTTTGGCTGAGCTTGATAGTATTATAAATGCTTTAAAAAAAAGTCTAATGCAGGAAGATTTTTTTAAAGATAAAAGTTTTGTTATAAGCGGTGGTGGGACTAAAGAAAAAATTGATGATGTAAGATGTATTAGTAATTTTTCAAGTGGAAAAATGGCAAAGGCGGTTGCTGATGCTTTGTATTTTTTAGGTGCTAAAGTAGTGTTAGTTAGCTCAGTAGAGTTTAAAACACCTTATAAATTAGAAAAATTTAAATCTTCTTTAGAATTAAAAGAAAAATTGCAAAAATACAAAGAATTTGATGCTTTAATTATGGCTGCTGCTGTGAGTGATTTTACTCTAAAAGCTTATAAGGGCAAGATTAAGAAAAATGAGCATTTAAATGGACTTGATTTAAAATTAAAGCTGAATGAAGACATCTTAAAAAATTTAGATTTTAAAGGCAAAAAAATAGGCTTTAAAATGGAATTTGATGAGCAAAATGCTTTAGAAAATGCTAAAAAATCTTTAGTTAGTAAAAATTTAGATATGGTGTGTTTAAATGTCTTAAATGAGCAAATGAACTTTGGAAGTGATGAAAATAGCATTTGTTTTATCACTAAAGATAGTATTTCTCAAAGTTCTAAACAAAGCAAAGAAAAACTTGGCTTTATTTTGGCACAAGAATTAAGGAAACTTTGGTGAATATCATCAACTCAACTTTACCTGTAAGAATGCAAATTTTGGAAAAACGTGCATATAATCGCTATGTATTGCTTTTAAACACTAAAAAGCTTGAAACAAAAAGTTTGATAGAGCTTGAAGTAGGGGAGGAGTATTTAGCTGAAGTTTATGAAAATAAAGGAGTAATTTCTTTTAAAAATCTTTTGAAAAAGCCTAAAATTAGACTTTTTGAAGAAGGGGCCGAACTTATAGAAAAGCTTTTGCAAGAAGGTGATGAAAAAGCTTGGTATAAAAAATTCATTATTCAAAGGCTTATAGAAAGTAAAAGCGCATATGAGTTTGAAATTTATAAGGAAATGTTTTTCGCATTTTTTGAAGGAATTTATCATATACCTTTTGTTTATGAGGGAAATAGGGCTTTGTTTGAAGCTAAGAAAAATGGAAATATTTTAGAGGTGTATTTGTATTTTGAAATTTTTGGTGCTTTAAAAATTATAATTGATAATGGTAAAATCACACGCATACAAACACCTTTTGCCAAAGTAGCACATTTTTTAAATGAGTATTTTAAATTTGAAGTAGTTAATACGCTTAATCCTATGTTTGTTTTTAAAAGATTGATGGATATAAAGGGATAGAATGAATGAGTTAAAACATCTTGCTGTGGTAATGGATGGCAATAGAAGATGGGCTAGAAAAAATGGACTTTTAGAAAAAATTGGCTATAGTCAAGGTGCTAAAGTTGTTGAAAAAATCATAGAAGTATGTATAGATGAAAAAATTCAAAATCTAACCCTTTATGCTTTTAGTACAGAAAATTGGCAAAGACCAAAAGAAGAAGTGGAGTTTCTTTTTAAACTATTAAATAAATATCTTGATGAGTCTTTAAATAAATTTGTAGCCAATGAAGTGCGTTTTAAAGCCATAGGAAATTTAAATCTTTTAGATGAATTAACCTTAAAAAAAATACAAAATTTTCAAGAACAAACTAAAAATTACACAAAATTATGCGTAAATTTAGCTATTTCTTACGGAGGTAAGGATGAAATAGTTAGAGCGGTTAAAAAGGTGATTGAAAAAAATCTTGAAATTAACGAAGCAAATATACAAGCAAATCTTGACTTAAGCGAGGATGTGGATTTGTTTTTAAGGGTAGGGAGTGCTAAAAGAATTTCAAATTTTTTATTATGGCAATCAAGTTATGCAGAAATTTATTTTAGTCAAACCTTATTTCCTGCACTTACTAAAAAAGAAATCGCAAATATTATTACTGAGTTTAAAAAACGCAAAAGAACCTTTGGTAAATGATATTTTTCTTTTTATTACTAGGGCTTTGTATGGGTTCTTTTGTCAATGTTTTGATTTTAAGAACGATTAATAAAGAAAGTATAATAAGTCCAAGATCAAAATGTCCTAAGTGTCTTAAAACTTTGAAATTTTATCATCTTTTTCCTTTGTTATCTTTTGTATTTTTAAAAGGTAAATGTGCTTTTTGTAAGGAAAAAATTTCTTTGATTTATCCTTTTAATGAATTTATTTGTGCGTGTTTGTTTTTCTTTGCTTTTTATTTAATCGAAGATGTTTTTCAAATTTTAATTTTTGCTTGTATGCTAGCTATATTATTAGCGCTTTCTTGGATGGATTATTATTTAAAAGCAGTGAGTGAGCTTTGGCTTTGGATTTTATTTATTTTAGCTTTTTGTTTTGATTTTTTACAAAATGGCTTAAATTTAGAGGATTTTCAAGATAGCTTTTTATTTCGCGTGTGTTTTGGGGCGGGGTTAATTTTCATACTAAAAAGTGTAATTAATTTTATTAAAAATTTTAAAAAAAGAGATGAAATTTTAGAAAGTTTAGGGGAAGGTGATGTTATAATAATAGCTTTGATTTTTGGAATTTTTGACTATGAAAAAGGCTTTTTGATTTTATTTATTGCAAGTTTTTTAAGTCTTTTGATGTTTATAAAAATAGCCAAGAAAGATTATCAAATGCCTATGATTCCTTTTTTATTTTGCGGAATTTTGATTAACCTAAGTATAGAAAGTATATTATGAAACTAGTTTATAAGTATTTGCTTAATCAGTTTTTAAGCACAATGTTGTCTTTATTTTTTACTTTATTTATTATTGTTTCGATTATATTTTTTATACAACTTGCTAAAATTACTGCTTATATTGAAATTACTTTTTTTGAATTAATCAAATTATATATTTATCTTTTACCAAAGATATTGATTTTTACTTTACCCATATCTTTTTTCATAGCTTTGACTTTGGCATTTTATAGGCTTTCTAGGGAAAATGAAAGCACGGTGTTGTTTGCTTTGAGTATAGCTCCAAGTATGATAGCAAGTTTTTTTGCAAAAATTGCAGCTTTAGTAAGTGCTTTTATGCTTTTGGTGGTTTTGGTTTTTATACCTATATCTTTTGAACTTTTTGATAATTTTGTAGATTATAAAAAAATTAGCGCTAAAGTAAGCATAAAAACAGGAGAATTTGGACAAAGATATGGAGAATGGCTTGTTTTTATCGATGCTAAAAATTCCGATGAAACTTATAAAAATATCATAATGTATCATCCAAAGAAAAACCCACAAGATAAAGAACAAGTGATTTTGGCCAAAGAAGGAAAGTTAGAAACAAATGATGGGGTTATTACTTTTAAGCTAGATGAGGGAAAAGCTTATGAGATTAAAGAAGAAGATTGGCATATTTCTAGTTTTAAAAATTTATTAATTAAAAGCAAGCTTTCTTCTAAAGAATTAAATACTCAAAGTTTTTATGGGTATTGGTCTGATGTAGCAAGCAATAAAGAAAAAGCAAAAGAATTTGTTATTTATATTCTTATAGCTTTATTTCCTTTAGCTAGCGTGCTTTTTGCACTCTCTTTTGGTATAGTAACTTATCGTTATGAAAAAGGTTTTGCTTATTTTGGAATTTTTGTGATTATTTTTGCTTATTTTACGCTTTTGATTAGTTTTTATAATCCTCCTTTTGTAGCTATTGCTGTGATTTTTTCAAGCTTTTTAATTACTTCTTTGTTTTATTTTAAAGCAAAAATTGCAAGTAAGTATTAATGCTTTTAAAATTAACTTTTTCTTATGATGGTTCTAAATTTCAAGGTTCTGCTACCCAGCCACATAAGTTTAGTGTCCAAGATGTCTTAGCACAGGCCTTGTCGCATTTGGGTATTTATGAAAAGCCTTTATTTGCTTCAAGAACTGATAAAGGTGTGCATGCATTTAATGCAGTTGCTTGCGTTAAAGCGGGAGAACATTTTAAAGATTTTGTATATTTAAAGAATAAAATCAATTATTTTGCACACCCATTTATACATATAAAGCATATTCAAAGAATGCAAGAAAATTTCCAAGTGCGCTTTGATGTGCAAAAAAGAGCATATCGCTATATTATAAGTCATGAAAAATATAATCCTTTTTTAGCCTCATATGTGCATTTTTATCCAAAAATAAATATTAAATTAGCCAAGGAAATTGCTTTTTTATTTGAAGGAGAGCATGATTTTAAACTCTTTCAAAAAGAAGGCTCTGATAATAAAACAAGTATAAGAAAAATGTATAAAACTAGAGTTTATGCTTATAAAAATTACACTGTATTTTATTTTGAAGCAAATGGTTTTTTAAGATCTCAAATTAGAATGATGATGGCAAGCATTTTAAAAGTATTAGAAGGAAAAATGAGCAAAAATGAGCTTTTAGAACAAATCAACGCTAAAAAAGCTCATTGTAGATTTTTAGCTCCTGCTAGTGGTTTATATTTGAGTAAGATTTCTTATTATAATAATGCATGATTTTTTTATGTATAAAAAATGAAAAAAGAATGATTAAAGTCCCCATACAAAAAGGTAGCAGCTCTACATCTACTCCAAAAATACTCATATTGATAAAAATACTTATAGGTATAATGGCATTATTCATCAAGGCTAAAACCCCACTATCTACTTCCGTAGAGCCTTTATTCCATAAAAAATATCCAAGTCCCGAAGCAATAGTCCCAAGATAAATCAAAGCTATCCAAGAACTTAAATTGGATGGTAAATTATTATAATCTCCAAAAAATAAAAAAGCAGGTAAGGTTATACTGGTTGCGCCTAAATAAAAATAAGCAAAGGCTTCTTTTTGGCTTAAATTTGTATTTTTTTCTAATAAAATTTTATAAAAACTTTGTCCAGCACCAAATACTAAATTAGCTCCTTGAATAAGTAAAAATCCATATAAAAAATTAGAGTTAATATTATCAAATTTAACTACAAAAGCACCCATAATGCATATAAAAATACTTATAAAATATAAATATCTAAGATTTTTTGAAAAAAGCCCATAAAAAAGCACAACGTAAAAAGGTGTAAAAATCGTAAAAAGCGCTACTTCGCTTACACTTAAATATAAAAAAGAATGATAATAAAATAAATTCATTATGCCAAGTTGTAAAGCCCCAATACTTATGAGTTTTAGTTTTAAATGCAAATTTAGCTTAAAATTTAAAAAAGGCAAAAACACCAATAAAGACAAAAAAACTTTTGCAAATGCTGCAAAAAAACTATCCATTTCTAAGGTAATAAAATGTCCAATTAATGGAAAAGAAAAAGCCCAAATAAAACTTGCTAGTAATAAACTTGGCATTTTAAAGCACGCCTTCTAATTTAAGTAAAGCCTCTTTGATAAATAAACCACCATTGTATCCACCTAAGTGATTTTTAGCTACCACTCTATGGCAAGGTATAAAAATTGCAAGTTTATTTTTAGAATTTGCATTACCTACTGCTCTAAAAGCTTTTGGATGATTGATGAAAGAAGCAATTTCTTGATAAGTTTTAGTTTGCCCATAAGGAATTTTTATCAAAGCTTTATATACCTTTTGTTCAAATTCGCTTCCCTGAAGAGTTAGAGGAGTGTTAAAAGCAAAAAGCTTTTTATTAAAATAAAGGTCTAGCTCTTCTAAGGCTTGTTCTAAAACAAGGTGTTTATCTTTGGTAAAATCAGGCTTATATATAGCAAAATCAACATTAATAAGCTTATCTTTATCACTTTGTAAAAGAATATAAGCAAAACTAGCTTTATAAAAACTTTGATACATATTTTTCCTTATTTAAAAGCAAGCATTGTATGAATTTTAAATTAATTAATTGTTATTAAAGCAAAAATTTAGTTAAAATAGTGATTTAATTTATATTCAAGGAAAATATTTGAAGATTTTATTATTTAGTTTGATTATAAGTTTAAATGTTTTAGCTTTGGATTATAGTTGTGAGTATGTTAAGGAAAATAAAGCTAATTTTTTCAAAGAATTTGAGCCAAAAAATACACAAGATTTTGCTCAAGTGGATTTAAATTGTGCTTTTTCTTTAAAAAATCATCAAATCACAAAAAGATTATATGAGCTTGCTAATGAAATTAGAGGAAGCAATAGTGCTTGCATGGGTGGAGAATATTTTAGTGATTTGAGAAAATTTGATTTTAAATTATTAGAAATTGCACTTGATCCACAAGGCTACCAAAAGACTTTACAAGATTCTATAATACTTGAAGAAAAATTTGCAAAATTAAAAGCGTATTTTAGATTTTGGGCTTATCAAAGCATTGGAAATTTTAAACTTTTTAAGGAATTTTGGAAAGAATATAATAATGCGATTAATCCTTTAACAAGATATTTTCAAAAGGAATTTAATTTAGATAAAGCAAGTGCAATTTATTTTGCTAGTAATGCTTTGAATGAATTTTTAAACTGGGCAGTTGGCGAGACTAAAATCTTTAAAGATATTTCAGATTTTGAAAAATTTGTAGCTAATAAAAATAATTCTTTAGAGCAGATTAAAGAGTATATTTATACTAAAAAAATTAGTAATTTAGAATTAAACAATGGTTTTAAATCAGCCTTGTTAAATAATAGAGAAAGTGAGATTATAAGAGAATTTATTAAATTGGGCGTAAAAATAAATGAAGGTTATGAGTCTGCTTTATTTTTTGCACTAGATAATGCAGAAAATGTTAAGCTTTTGCTTGAAAATGAAGCGGTGGTTGATTATAAAAATTCTTTTGGAAAAACACCTTTGTTTTATGCTGTTGAATATAACAACTATAAGATTGCCAAGCTTTTGCTTGAAAATGGTGCAAATGTAAATCAAAAATACATTAATGATAATGAAAAACTTTCTATTGCCAGTATGGGAAGCAATACGCCATATTTTATCACCTTATGTGCGCTTGAGCATACTTCTAAAAATATCTTTATGCATGGAGCAAATTATGCTGATGTAAAAATGCTTAAGTTGCTTATAGATTATAAAGCTAATTATAAAGAAATAGATGATTTAGGATTTAATGCTCTTGATTTTGCTATCATTGCAAAAAAAGAAGAAAATATTAAATTTTTAAAAAAACTTGGTTTAAAAGAAAATGAAAATTTGATGTTGTATGAAGAGGCTCAACCATGAAAATTGCTTTAATAACAGGGGTAAGTTCAGGTTTTGGACTAGAGAGTTTAAAAGCTTTAATAGAACTTGATTATAAGGTTATAGCCATAGCAAGACGTAAAGAAAGGTTAGAAAAACTACAAGAGCTTTATGGGGATAAAATTTATCCTATCGTGCTTGATGTTAGGGATAAACAAGCGGTTTTTACAGCAATTGAAAATTTACCTCAAGATTTACAAAATATTTCTTTACTTGTTAATAATGCAGGTCTTGCTTTGGGTTTAAATGAGTTTGATTCTTTGGATATTGAAGATATTGAAGCCATGGTAGACACTAATATCAAAGGCTTTTTATATATAGCAAGAGCTACTTTACCTTTACTTAGAAAGGCAAAAAATGCTCATGTGGTTAATCTTGGTTCAATTGCGGCAAATGTGCCTTATTATGGAGGTAATGTTTATTGTGGTACGAAAGCTTTTGTGGCACAATTTTCTAAAGCTTTAAGAACAGATTTGCGCGGAAGTAATATAAAGGTAACAAATATAGCTCCAGGGCTTTGTAAAACTGAATTTAGTGAAGTGAGATTTAAAGGTGATATTAAAAAGGCTGATGAGGTTTATGAAAATACTAAATATATTAAAGCTGAAGATATAGCAAAAATTATTACTTTTATTATTAGCTTGCCTGAGCATATTAATATTAACGAAATTGAACTTATGCCTGTGACTCAAACATGGGCAGGAACTTTTAGCGAGAAAATATAAAAACTTAAGGAAAAATATGAAAATTTTTTATTTATTATTAGCTCCTTTATTGTTATTTGCTGATGCACAAGCAAATGCAGAACTTTTTGGAGTTTGGACGCTTTTACCACCGGTGATAGCTATTATTTTAGCTTTTATCACTAAAGATGTAGTGCTTTCGTTGTTTATTGGTGCATTAAGTGGTACTTTTATGCTAGGACTTATTGAAAATAGCATTTATCATGCTATTATTGCTTCTTTTACAGGCTTTATTTCTAAAGTGGTAAATGCCATGGCAAGTCCTGGTAATGCAGGAATTTTACTACAAGTTTTAACCATAGGTGGGGTTGTAGCTCTTATTACCAAAACAGGTGGTACTAAGGCTGTAGCTGTTTGGCTTTCTACTAAAGCTAAACAGGCAAAAAGCTCACAATTTGCTACTTGGTGTATGGGGATTTTTATTTTCTTTGATGATTATGCTAATTCATTAATCGTAGGTCCTATCATGCGTCCGGTAACAGATAAATTTAGAGTAAGCCGTGAAAAACTTGCTTTTATTATGGATGCAACTGCAGCACCAATTACCGGTCTTGCTATCATTTCTACTTGGATAGGACTTGAAATTTCTTTAATTCGTAGCGGATATGATTTAATCGATAATGCAACTTTTGCGCATTTAGGTATAGTAAAAGAAGAAATCAATGCTTTTGAGATCTTTGTACAAACCTTACCTTATAGATTTTATAATCTTTTTATGCTGATTTTTGTTGTTTTGACTATTTATACAGGTAGAGAATTTGGACCTATGTTAAAAGCTGAGCTTAGAGCTAGAGCGGGTAAATTTTCTCATGGTCATGAGCAAATTGATAATATAGAAGATAAGGTTTTAGAGCCAAAAGAGCATGTAAAATTACAAGCTTCTAATGCTATTATACCTCTAGCTGTTTTGATTGTATTTTCATTTATAGGTTTTTATTTTAGTGGTTATAATGCCCTAGATGATGCGAGTATTAAAGCACAAATTGATGCAGTACCATTTAGTTTATTTGCCTTTAGAGAAACTTTTGGCGCAGCTGATGCTTCGGTTGTATTATTTCAAGCAGCACTTTTAGCTACCATAGTAGCTATTATTTTAGGAATGTATAGAAAAATATTTACTTTAAAAGAAGCTATTGCAGTTTGGACCCATGGTTGGAGGACTATGATTATGACTGTGATTATTTTACTTTGTGCATGGTCATTAGCTTCTGTGATTAAGGATTTAGGAACTTCTAAATATTTAATTGATTTATTTTCAGATAAAACACCTATTTACTTGCTTCCTACGGCAATTTTCATTTTTGCTTCTATTATATCTTTTTCAACAGGAACTAGTTATGGAACTATGGGTATTTTAATGCCTTTAGCTATTCCTTTAGCTATGGCTGTTGGTGTTCATAATGAATTAAGCGGAGCAGAGTTGCACCAATATATGATTATTAATATTTCAGGGGTTTTAACAGGAGCTATTTTTGGAGATCATTGCTCGCCAATTTCTGATACAACTATACTTTCATCTATGGGAAGTAAGTGTGATCTTTTAGCTCATGTTAGCACGCAAATGCCTTATGCTTTGAGTGTTTGTGCTATTAGTATACTTTGTGGTTATTTACCAGTAGCACTAGGACTTAATGTATGGCTAGGGCTTGTTTTTGGAATCTTAGCTATGATAGCTTTACTTTTTGTAGTTGGCAAAAAGGTAGATGCATAGATGCATTTTGAAGAAAAAATTGCTTTAAATAAAGCATTGTTTTCTTCTTTATATGATAAAGAAATTCAGTGCTTTAAATCACCTTTAAAAGCTTATAGAACTAGGGCAGAATTTTCTATATATCATCATGAAAATGGGGAAATTTCTTATGCAATGTTTGAAAACAAGAAAAAAATTCCTATTGAGAAATTTGATATAGCAGATGAAAAAATTCAAGACTGTATGCCTATTTTATTAAATAATCTAAACGAAAATTTAAAACATAAGCTTTTTGGAGTAGAGTTTTTAGCTACAAAATTAGATTTAAGTATAACTTTACTTTTCCATAAAAATATAGAGCTAATTACACAAGATTTACAAGAATTAGCAGAAAAATTAAATCTCAAGCTCATAGCAAGAAGCAGGGGTAAAAAACTTGTATTTAATGGGGAAAATTTAAGACAAGCTTTAAAAATCAATACAAATGAATTTTTATATGAGTTTAATAATGATTGTTTTATCCAGCCTAATACTTTTATCAATGAAAAAATGATTGAATGGGTTGTATCTTGTGTAGAGAGTGATTTTAAACAAGATTTATTAGAGCTTTATTGTGGTTATGGAAATTTTACAATAGCTTTAGCAAGAAATTTTAACAAAGTTTTAGCAACTGAAATTTCTAAAAAAAATATCGAATTTGCTTTAAAAAATTGCGTTTTAAATTCTATTGAAAATATAACTTTTACAAGACTTTCTAGTGAAGAGTTGAGTCAAGCTTTGAAAAAAGAAAGAGAATTTAACCGCTTAAAAGGCATAGATTTAGATAGCTTTAAAATATCTCATGTCTTGGTTGATCCTCCAAGAGCAGGGCTTGATGTAAGCGTGATTGAACTTATTAAAAATTATGAAAATATCATTTATATTTCGTGTAATCCTATTACTTTAAAAGAAAATCTTGAAATCTTATGTCAAAGTCATGAAATTTTAAATTTAGCCTTTTTTGATCAATTTGCTAATACTCCTCATCTTGAATGTGGGGCGCATTTAAAAATAAAAGCTTAGTATAAGTTAGAATTTATACAAGCTTTGTTATTATAAAAATAGTTGATTTAATCAATTAATTTTTATAAAGGATTTCTTATTTTATTTCAAAAAATTACTTATACAAATAGAAAAATACTCTATAAAGTCAATGAAATTTTAAAACCCTTTGGATTAAAATCAAGTGATTGGAGGGTTTTTGTATATTTAAATCAGCATGGCTATAGTACTTTAGCTCCAATATGTGAGTTTTATCAGATGGATAAAGCTATACTTTCTAGAGTTGTTTCTAAATTAGCAAAACTTGAATATATAGAGTTTTTAAAAGCAGATGATAAAAGAGAAAAAATCATTACTTTAAGCGCTAAAGGTAAGGAAATTTTTTTAGATGCAAATGCTTATATAAGAAAATATGAAAGAAATATTTTAGATATCTTAGATGTAAAAGATCAAGAAAGACTTTTAAAATTACTTGATTATATCAATGAGAAAATTTAAAAGGTTTTTTCATGGGATTAAGTAAAAAATATAATTTATTTAATATAAATTTTTTCTGTATTTTTGGGATAAATTTTGCTATTTGTCTTGTTTTTTATATGAGTACTATTTCTAGTACAGATTATGTTTTAGGTGTTTTAAACCTTCAAACTAGCACCGCAGGTCTTATTATGGGAGCTTTTGTTATAGGCGCTTTGCTATCTAGACTTTATTTTGGTTCTATAATTGATGATGTTAATATAAAAAAGGTTATAGTGTTTTCGCTTTTGTTTTATCTTTTTATTAATTTAATGTATTTGAAATTTTATAATGTATATTTTTTAATTTTAATACGCTTTTTAGCAGGGATTTGTTACGGAATTTGTTCTTGTGCTTGTGGGGCAGCTATTGCTAGGATAATACCTAGCAATAAAAGAGGAGTTGGTATAGGATATTATGCTACAAGCGTTGTTTTAACTTCAGCTTTAGGGCCTTTTTTGGCCATAAAACTTGACTCTATCAATCAATTTTGGCTCAGTTTTTTAATAGCTTGTTTGAGTATTGTCTTTGCGTTAATCTTATCTATTTTTTTAAAAGTAAGAAGATTTAAAAAACATCATCATATAAAAAGAAAATTTAGTATTTATAATTATTTTGAAAAATCAGTTTTAAAATTAGCCTTGGTAACCTTTTTGCTTGCATGCCCTTTTGGTGCTATTATAGCTTATATGAGTGCTTATACCCAAAGTTTAAATTTAGCTTTTGCTGGATCTATGTTTTTTGTGATATATGCTGGATTTTCTATGATTTTTAGACCACTTGCTGGTAAAGTGTTTGATAAATATGGTGCTAATATTGTGATGATTTTTTCTTTTTTGAGTTTTATAGTATGTTTGCTTTTACTTGCTTTTGCATTAAATTTTTATATGATTATTTTAGCTGGAGTTTTTTGTGCGTTAGGTTATGCTAATGCTACTTCAAGTGCTCAAGCTTTAGCTATAAAACTTGCACCTAAAGAAAAAATGGGCTTGGCTAATTCTACATTTTTTATAGCCTTAGATTTTGGTATAGGAGTAAGTCCTTATTTGCTAGGCATTATAGAGCCAAGTATAGGTTTTGCTAATGTTTATGCTTTTTGTGCTTTATTAGTTGCAATGGCTTTGATTTTGTATTGTTTGTTGGTTGTAAAAAAAGCTTCTTATTAATTTGATTTTAGATACAATGCTTTAAAAAGGAAAAAGCATTGTGTGATAGTTATAAAATACTAAGTACTATGAAAAATATAGCCATCATAGGACTTAGCCCTAATCAAGATAAACCTTCTCATTTTGTAAGCAAATATTTACAAGATTTAGGTTATAAAATTTATCCCATCTACCCTAAAGAAGATTTTATTTTAAATGAAAGAGTTTATAGAAACTTAAAAGAAATCCCTTTTGAAGTTGATACGGTTGTAATGTTTAGAAAAGCAAGTTTTGCAAATGAAATTTTTGAGGATCTTTTGAGTAAAAAGATTAAAAATTTTTGGATGCAACTTGGCATTATTAATGAAGAAATAATGCAAAAATGTAAAAAATATGGTATAAATTGCGTTCAAGATCGTTGCATTAAAATAGAACTACAAAAAGGATAATCATGGTTGAATTAAATAAAATTTATCAAGCAAAACAAAAAATCGCAGATTTTGTATTAAAAACCCCTTTTGTGCACTCTTCTTTTTTGAGTGAGTTTTTAGAAGCTGATGTTTTTTTAAAATGTGAAAATTTGCAAAAAACAGGTGCTTATAAAATTAGAGGAGCTTATAATACAATAGCTAATTTAACTAAAGAACAAAAACAAGCAGGTGTAATAGCTGCAAGCGCAGGAAATCATGCGCAAGGAGTAGCAATTAGTGCTAAAAAATTTGGCATAGAAGCTGTGATTGTTATGCCTGAAGCTACGCCTTTATTAAAAGTAAGTGCGACTAAAAATTTAGGCGCAAAAGTGATCTTAAAAGGAGATAATTTTGATGAGGCTTATGCTTATGCACTAAATTATGCCAAAGAACATCATTTAAATTTCATTCATCCTTTTGAAAATGAAAGTATTATAGCAGGACAAGGCACTTTAATGCTTGAAATGCTTGATGAAATAAGTGATTTGGATATGATTTTAGCTCCAGTTGGTGGGGGAGGTTTGATTAGTGGAGTGGCAAGTGCTGCTAAGCAAATTAATCCTGCTATAAAAGTTATCGGAGTGAGTGCTAAGGGAGCTCCTGCGATGTATGAGAGTTTTAAAAGTAAAAAAATGATTAATTCAAAAGCTGTTAGAACTATAGCTGATGGTATAGCAGTGCGTGATGTGAATAAAATTAATTTTGATATTATTCTTGAATGTGTTGATGATTTTATTCAAGTTGATGATGAAGAAATAGCTAATGCGGTATTGTATTTACTTGAAAAACACAAAATAACAGTTGAAGGAGCAGGAGCATCAGCAGTAGCTGCACTTTTGCATAAAAAAATAGATTTAAAAAATCATAAGAAAATCGGTGTGGTTTTAAGTGGTGGAAATATTGATGTACAAATGTTAAATATTATTATAGAAAAAGGCTTATTTAAAGCTTTTAGAAAAATGCTTATTAATGTTACTTTAGTTGATAAACCAGGGGCTTTAAGTGCTTTAAGTGATGCAATTAAGGAAGCTCAGGCTAATATAGTTAAAATTGACTATGATAGATTTTCAACCAAGCTTGAATATGGTGATGCAATGATTTCAATTACCTTAGAAACTAAAGGAAAAGAGCATCAAGAATTAGTTAGAAAGATACTTTATGATAAAGGTTTTAATTTTAATGAAATTTTATGATATATTAAATATAATATTTTTTAAATAAAACCAAAAAAAGGGTAAAAGTGTCACAAGAGAAAATTTTAGAACCAGATACACTAATAACTTCTAAAACAGATTTAAAAGGAGATATCATTTATGCTAATGATGATTTTTTAAAATATGCTGGTTATAAAATGAATGAGATTTTGTATAAACCACATAATATTGTGCGTCATCCTGACATGCCAAAAACGGTTTTTAAATGTTTGTGGAATTATATACAAGATGGAAAAGAAATTTTTGCCTTTGTAAAAAATAAAACCAAACAAAATGATTATTATTGGGTTTTTACTAATGTTACAGCTTCATTTGATAATCAAGGAAATATTATAAATTATTATTCAGTAAGAAGAAAACCTAAAAGAGAGGCCATACCTGTTATAGAGCAAGTTTATAAGGTTTTATTAGAAGCTGAAAAAACTGGAGGTATAAAAGCTGGAGTGAATGAACTTATGAAGATAGTTAATTCTTATGGTATGAGTTATAATCAGCTAATTTTAGAGCTTCAAAAATAATTTTATAAAAACATTTAAAAAATGTTTTTATAAAAAAAGGTATAATCAGTCTGATTAATTTAAATTTAAGGAATTTATCTATGTCTTTGGAAAAAGTTCTAACTCCAGATGTTTTAATAACATCAAAAACTAATTTAAAAGGTGAAATTATCTATGCCAATGAGGATTTTTTAAAATACTCTGATTATAAAATTGATGAAATTTTATATAAACCTCATAGTATTATGCGTCATCCTGATATGCCAAGAACTGTTTTTAAATATTTATGGGATAATATTCAAATGAAAAGAGAGGTTTTTGCTTTTGTAAAAAATAAAACAAAATTTAATGATTATTATTGGGTTTTTGCAAACATAACAGCTTCTTGTGATTCTAATGAAAATATTTTAAATTATTATTCAGTAAGAAGAAAGCCTAAAGCAGAGGCTGTTAAAACAATAGAAGAAATTTATAAAGTTCTTATAAGAAAAGAAAAGGAAGGCGGTATAAAAACAGGACTTGAAGAACTAAATGCTGTAGTAAAATCTTATGGGATGAGCTACAATGAATTAATAATGCAAATTCAAAAATAAAAGGATGTTGATGAAAAATATAGTATTAGTTGGTATTGGTCTGGGTATTTTATCTTGTGCAAATTCTATATATTTTATGGATTTTATTTCTTTTGGGTTTTCTTTAGCTTTGTTATTATTGTTTGCTTTTGCTTTTGTTGTTTTAAAAAAAGAAGATCAATTTAGTGATAAAATCTTAGATCTTAGCAGAGAATTAAAAAATGGTAATTTTGATTCAAGAATTGTATATATTAAATGTAGCAATAAAAAACTTAAAGAAATTGCGGATAATCTTAATAATACTATAGATGGTTTAGAAGCTTATTTGAGAGAAATTAATACTTCTATTGCTTGTTCTCAAAAGGGTGAGTATTTTAGAAGAGCTATTCCTGAAGGTTTAAAAGGAATTTTTGTTCATAATATTAACTTTATCAATAAAGCTTTAGATGATATAGAAAAAACAGGAAAATCTGTTTTTAAAAATGCTTTATCAAGAGAATTGATGGATTTGAGTTTAAATAGCCAAAATAAAAATTTAAATGACTTATCTTCTGCTTTAAATGGTATTATTAAGTTGATGAGGGAAGTTTTTGGTGATATTAAAATAATATCAGATACTGCTCAAAAGAATGGTTTAGAAGTGGGCAATTTACAAGATTCGATTTCTTCTATGATGCAAGTGGCTGATGAGAGTAAAAAAGCTGTTGATACTTTTGCATCTAATGCTCAGAGTATTAATGCAATTGTAGAAGTTATTAGAGATATAGCAGATCAAACTAATCTTCTTGCGCTAAATGCGGCTATTGAAGCTGCTCGTGCGGGTGAACATGGAAGGGGTTTTGCTGTGGTTGCAGATGAGGTAAGACAACTTGCTGAAAAAACACAAAAAGCAACTGGCGAGATTACCTTGGCAATTCAAGTAATGAATCAAGAAATTGGCTCAATACAAGAAAATAGTGAAAAGGTATTTGATATTGCAAATTCTTCTAACAGTAAAATCGCTGATTTTAGCGAAGCATTTAGAGAATTAGAGGATAAAAGCTCTCATTTAGGAAAAGAATTTGTTAATTTTGCTTCTGATTTGACTTTATCGGCTATGAAAATAGATCATATTTTATATAAATCAGATGTTTATCTAACTCTTAATGGTTCTCAGCAAAATCTACAAAATCTTGATCCAATCTCTAGTCTATGTAAAGATGAAGATGCAAAAAGTATTTTCTGTCCTTTAATCTCTCAAAATGAAATGGATTCTAAGAGCGAAAAAATACAACACTCTGCAAATAAAGCTATAGAAATAGCTAAAAAAGAAAATATTTCAAAAGAAGATTATGATTCAATTATTAGTGATATAAGAGAGTTAGAAAAAGATAGCAAATTAATTATGGATAAACTAGAAGCTTAATAAGCTTCTAGTTTTTACACAAGAGCTATTTTTAATACTTCATTTAAAGTTTTTACCCCAATTATTTTCATATTTTTTACTACTTCCTCTGGGATATCTTTTAAATCTCTTTCGTAGTTTTTATGTGGAATAATAGCTGTTTTAATATCAGCTTTATAAGCAGCGATTAATTTTTCTTTTAAACCACCTATTGGTAAAACATTGCCCATTAAGTCAATCTCTCCTGTCATTGCAACATCAGATCTTACTTTTTTGTCACTAAAAATAGAGGCAATAGCTGTGGTGATTGTTATACCTGCACTTGGCCCATCTTTTGGTGTTGTGCCATCTGGAACATGAATATGAAGATTGTATTGATTGTAAATGCTTTCATCTTTTTTATAAAAAAGATTTTTTGGTGTTTTGATTTGTTCTTCATCAATTAAATTTTTAATAAGACTTTGAGCAATTTTTGCTGATTCTTTCATAACATCACCCAAACTTCCTGTAAGAGTTAACTCGCCTTTGCCTTTGATTTTAATAGCTTCTATTTTTAAAACATCTCCACCCACTGCAGTCCATGCAAGTCCATTTACTTGACCGATTTTATTTTCTTTTTCATGTTTTTCTATTTCAAAGACTTTTTTGTTTAAAAAATCTTTTAAATTTTCAGTATTAATTTGAATGTGTTTAGTATTTTCCTCTAAAAGAAGTTTTTTAACGCATTTTCTGCAAACTTCAGCAATCTTTCTTCTTAAATTTCTTACACCTGATTCTCTAGTATATTCACTGACTATTAATTCTATGGCTTCATCATCAAAGCTAATTTCTTTTTCTTTAAGACCATGTTTTTTTATTTCATCAGGTATGAGGTAGTTTTTAGCTATTTGGAATTTTTCTTGAGGGGTGTAAGAGCTAAGCTCTATAAATTCCATTCTATCTTTTAAAGCAGGTGGGATTAAACTTGCATCATTTGCTGTGGCTATGAAAATGATTTTACTTAAATCGATGTTGAAATTTAGGTAATAATCTCTAAATTTAGTATTTTGTTCAGGATCTAAGATTTCAAGCAAAACTGCACTTGGATCTCCTCTATGGTTGCGACTTAGTTTATCAATCTCATCAAGCACTACTACAGGATTACTTTGTTTAGCTTCTATAAGTCCTTGTATAATGCGTCCTGGCATAGCTCCTATATAGGTTCTTCTATGCCCTCTTAATTCATTTACATCTTCTAAACCGCCTAAAGCTATGCGTACTAATTCTCTTTTTAATGCTTTTGCGACTGAATTTGCCAAAGAAGTCTTACCAACACCTGGAGGTCCAACTAAACACAAGATAACTTTTGCACCATCTCTATCTTTAATTTTGCGTTTTTCTAAAAGCTCTTTTACTGCAAAATATTCTTCAATACGTTCTTTTGGTTTCTCTAGGGCATAGTGATCACTATTGAGTTGTAAAGATACATCTTTTAAATTTAGTTTTTTCTTTGAGGAGTGCTCAAAAGGTATATCTAAAACCGTTTCTATGTAAGTTTGCACCATAGAGGCTTCTGAGTTATCTTGATGAATTCTTTCATATTTTTGAATTTGTTTTTTGATTTCTTTATAAGCTTCTTCATACATAAAAGCTTTTTTCTTTTCTAATTTTTTATTATATTCTTCTACTTCGCTTTCTTTTTGTATGTCACTTCCAAGCTCTCTTTGAATTTGCTTGAGCTGTTCTTTTAGGAAATATTCTTTATTGACTTTATCTATTTTAGAATGAACTTTGTTTTTGATTTCTTTTTGAATTTTATTTGCTTCAATTTCTTTAGCTAAATAATCAATTAAATTTAAAAGCTTGGTTTCTAAGTTAGTTTCGATGAAAAATTCATACGCTTGTTGTTTTTTGATTTTAATGGAATTTAGTATTAAATCACAAATTCTACCAGGCTCGACATCTTCTTCTATGGTTCTTAAAAGATCGGGTGGAAAATAATGACTCACGGTAGATAAAGCTTTAGCTTTTTCTCTTACTACTTCGATGATTGCTTCTTTTTTTGTGCTGCATAATGGTTCTTGGTGGATTAAATCAACTAGAGCAAGTAAGGGGTCATCTGAAATTTTTTCAACTATCTTAGCTTTGGCATAACCTTGAAATAAAATTTTAATTCTACCATCAGGCAATGGAACTTTTCTCATAATGGTTCCAATAACCCCACAATCATAAATTTCATCAAAACCACGTCCACCTTCAATCTTAGATGGTGCTACAAAAATCATACTTTCATTTTGTAAAGCAGTATCTAAGGCTTTGATATTTTGCATATCATTTAAAAAAATTGGTGTTATCATAAAAGGGTATAAAAAAAGCTCATCTTCCACAAGAACAGGAAGTTTTGTTGGATAGTTTTGAGTGTTTTCTAATTTCATTACATTATACCTTCTTCAAATATTTTTCTATACCATGGAAGTTCTGGTTTAATCATATCGATTTTATTAAAATCGGAATTTTCTATTTTTTGCTTATAAATCTCATAGCTTTGCTCTCTATTTTTTTTATGATATAACTCTGCTATGCTGGTATCAAGGTAAAAAACCGCAAGATTAAATTTAGTAAGCATGGTGTCAATTAAATCATTATATTGCACATTAGGATAGCTTTGATTGTATTCTTTGATTTCTTCTATTGTTTTTAACATTAGTGCTTGATTACGATTTGGAACAGCAAAAGAGTCAAATTTGGCTTTGATTTTTAAATATCTTATATAAGCTACATTTTGTGAATCACCAAATTTATTTAAGTATTCATCAAGATAAAAATTTGCCATTTCATACTCTTCTTCACTAATGTGAGCTTGAGCCAATATAAGCAAAGTTTGTTCTAATAATGGATCAGCTATATGTTCAGCTGCCATTGAAGTATAATGTTTATCAGCTGCTTCAAGATTTTTTTCTTGTAAATCTTTTATAATTTGTTGATACCATTCCATCGAACTTAGATTATACAAATCTTCGGCTTTTTTTGAGCTGCATGCCCCTAAAAATAAACCTGCGATAATAAACGAAAAAATAAAAAGTTTTTTCATGATGTTACCTTATAAATTTATATAGTTTATAATTATAGTGTTTTTATGTTTATGAAAATGTTAATTTTTGAATTAAAATTATAATCAAAAAGTTTTAATTAGCATAATTTAAAAAGTTGGAACTAAAATTGCTTTATGAGTTGTAATTTCTTAGTCAATAGATTTTAGGAGGCAAAATGAACTTAGAGGTTAAATGTCCTATTTTGGGGTTTGAAGATACCAAAAATATGAACTTTTATAAAATAGATGAGGTTTTTTATAGACTTAAAAGCCTTGATGGTAAAGATTTTTCTTTTGTGATGATTGATCCTTATATGATCCGTCCTGATTATGATTTTGAAGTACCTGATTATTATCAAGAATTATTAGCTTTAAATGAACAAACTAATTTTGGTGTATTTGTTATTGTCGCTATTAATGAGCCATTAGAAGAATCTACGGTTAATTTTTTAGCACCTGTTGTGATGAATTATGATAATAATTCTTTAGTACAAGTGATTTTAGATACAAGCAAATATCCTAATTATTTTCAATCTGAAAAGATTTCAGCTTTTATTAAACAAGCAAAATAATGTCTGAAATTTATATTTTAGGAAATGGCGCTATGGCAAGTGCTATAGCTAAAGGTTTAAAAGATACTTATAAAGTAGTTATTGTTGCTAGGGATTTAAAAAAAGCTAGTAGCTTAAATTTAGAAGTTTTATCTTATGAAGAATTTGATTTAGAAGATAAAAATGTTATTTTAGCATTTAAACCTTATGCTTTAGAAGAAGTAGCTATTAAATTAAAAGGCAAGGCAAGATGGCTTATTTCAGTTTTAGCAAATACTACTTTTGAGCAACTTCATTGTGTTAATGCGCAAAATTATATAAAAATCATGCCAAATACAGCAGCTGAATTTAAAGCCTCAGCGACTGCGTATTTGATGGAAAATGATTTATATAAAGATGAAATTTTATCTTTGTTAAATACTTTTGGTAAAACCATAGGTTTGCAAAATGAAAAAGAATTTGATGTGGCTATGGTTTTAAGTGGCTGCGCTCCTGCGTTTTTGGCTTTGGTAGCAGAAAGTTTAGCAAATGCAGGTGTGAAAAATGGTCTAAAAAATGAGCTTAGTTATGAGCTTACTCGTGCTTGTTTTGAAAGCTTTAGTGCTTTATTTAATCATACACATCCTGCTATTATTAAAGAAAAAATTTGTTCTCCAGCAGGAGTGACTATAAGAGGAGTTGAGGCTTTAGAAAAAAGAGCTTTGCGCGGTGCTTTTTTTGAAGCTTTTAATGTAAGTTTAAACAAATGAAGCAAGCTTTTAGTCTCCTAGAGCTTGCTTTTTGTATTGTAATTTTATCTTTTGTTTTTGGATATTATTATCTTATATTTGCAAATAAATCTTTAAATATTATATGGCAAAATCAAATCCTTTTTAATGAAGAAAAAGAATTATTTATGCAAAATCCCTCATATAAAACAAAAGAAGTAAATATAAATACTTATAACTTTTTAGAATACACTAGTGATGAGTTTAAACTCAAATCTTTAAAAATAAAAGATTTATCCTATAAAGAAGCCTTTATAGATGAAAAAAGCTTTTAGTTTATTAGAGCTTGTGCTAAGCCTTGTTCTCTTGGGTGTATTGATTGTTATCTTAAGCAATCCGGCTATACATCTTTATAATCATAGTTACAAAATTAAAAATTCCAACACAGTATTTTTAAATTTAAATCAAACTTTGCTTAGTATGGAAAAAATTTATCATTCTTGTTTAAATGCGACATTGACAAGTAGTTCTTTTGAGTGCTATATGAGTGCAAATGATGATATTTTTTATGATGTATCATTGAAAAAATTAAACTTTAGTGGCATTATTTTAGAAAACAATGAAAGTTTTTTTAGTCCAAAAAGCAATTTACATTTTATAGAAAATGGAAATTCTAAAGGAATTTTAAGTAATTATAAAGATATCCATAGCGAAAAAAAGTTAAAAATATATGCTAATGATTATATGTATTTTTATGATATAAAAAATTCAAAAATTTATAAAGCATTAGTGAATGATAGAGAGAAAATCCATTTTAATAATGAGAAATTTAGTGGATTTTATACTATTTTATATGCTTATGTTAGAGTATATTTAGAAAATGAAAATATTTATATGCAAATAGATGATTTAAATCATAACAAACGATCTTTTTTACTAGCTCAAAATATTTCAAAGCTTATTTTCAAGCAAGATGATAAGGCGCTAAAAGTTTTAATATGCGATAAAAGTCAAAATGAATGTTTATTTAAGTGGATGTTTTTATGAAAAAATCGTTTGCTATGGTTTATACAATATCTTTTATTTTATTTATCTCTTTTGTTATGGTATTTATAATAAAAATTTCTTCATATTCTCCAAGAATTATGAAAGATTTAACTCTTTATACTCAAGGAAAGATTTTGCTTTATGATACAAAAGAGCTTTCTAAATATTTTTTATATCAAGCCTATTTAGAGGGTAAAGAATGTTTAAATGAATATAATTTTGAATATAATAATATAAAAATACGAATTGATTATGCTTATCCTTTAGGTGAGTGTAAAGAATATAAATTGATAGCAAATGATGTTAATGCAAAAAGCATTATAGCTGTAAATATTAGTGTGTTACTAAATGGTAATAAAGCGGTAAATGAAGAAGTGTTTTTACAAAAAAGTTTTTTTGTTTATCCTAAATTAGATTGAATGTAAGTTTGAACTCCAATGGCTATCATTTTTACCCCCATAGCCATAATAAAAACTAAAGCAATACGTGAAAAAACATAAAGTACAAGTTTTCCTATGACTTTTTCAATGGTAGCTGAAAAGTGAAATAAAGCAAAAATAAAAGCAAAGGTAAGTAGTACAGAAGCTATAGCTATAGTTAAATTTTGATCTTCTGAAATAACCACTATCGTTGAAAGTGTTCCAGGTCCTACTAGCATAGGAAATGCCATTGGAACTATACTTTTTTTCAATAATTCTTTATGACTTAATCCTTGATAATGTTGAAATTGAGAACTTGATGGAGTAAAAAGTAAGTTTTTAGTACTCATAATGATTAAAATCAAACCACCCGCAACTCGTAAATCATTAATATCTATTTTAAATAAATATTTCATAATAAACGGTCCAGAAAGTAAAAAAACTAAAACAATACAAAATGCAGTATAAATGATATTTCTAAAAAGTTTTTTTCTCGTATCAGCATCTAAGCCCTCAGTCATTGCGATAAATTGTGGAAGATTTCCAAAAGGATTTAAGACTGCTATAATAGCAACAGAAGCAAGTAAAATAGCATAAATTTCAGATTCTATATCTGAAAACATAAGACAACCTTTTATTTTCCCAAGCTTTTAAGCTTGGGATTGATTTAATAATTATAGTCCTTCAAAAGGATTAGTAACAACTTCTTTTCTATCTACGATATAAGGGATAAGTGCTACATGTCTTGCACGTTTAATAGCAACTTCAACCATTTCTTGGTGTTTTTTGCTAGTACCTGTTAAACGGCGTGGCATGATTTTAAATCTTTCTGATAAAGCATGTTTTAGCAATGCTGTATCTTTATAGTCTATGAAATCAACTTTAGCTTCTGTATATTTGCAATATTTACGTGAATATTTTCTTTTTTCTGCCATGTTTTTTCCTTTAAAATGGTAATTCTGTATCATCATCATATTTATCAATATCAATTTCCTTCATAGGAGCTTCCTTTTGAGGATTTTGATAAGTATTAGATGGGTTTGTTCTAGTTTGTACTTGAGCATAAGGATCAAAACTTTGTTGTTGGTTAAAATTTTGATTATAGCCATAATTTTGATTGTCAAAATTGTTTTGTTGGTTATTTTGTACAGTTGAACCTAGCATTTCTAAATTCTCAACTTGAATGCTGTGTTTTGATCTATTTTGTCCATTTTGATCGCTCCACTGCTCAAATCTCAAACGACCTTCAATTAAAACTTTACTACCTTTGTTAAGGTATTGATTAGCAATCTCTGCTGTTCTACCAAAAAAACTAATGTCGATAAAGCAGGTTTCTTCTCTTTTTTCTCCTGTATTTGTACTAAATCTTCTTGTTACAGCTATAGCAGAAGAGCCTATCGCGCTACCTGATGGAGCATAGCGCATCTCTATATCCCTTGTAAGATTACCTACTAAAACGACTTTATTAAACATTAATTAGCCTTCTGTATTTTCACTAGCTTTGATTTCTTTTTTATTTTGTTTGATACCTTTGCTTAGTTTTTCCCAAGCTGCAATTTCTTTTTTATTTTCATATTTTACGATTAAAAATCTAATTACTTCTTCAGTGATTCTTAATACCCTTTCAAGCTCTGCTATTAAATTTGTAGGAGCTTTGAAATAAATCACAAAATAAGTTCCTCTTTCGTATTTTTTAATTTTATACGCAAGTTTTCTTGTTCCCATTGGAACTACGCTTTCAATTTCTGCGCCATTTTTTGTAAGGACTTCTTTTACGAATTCCAACTTAGCACTTACTTCTTCTTCTGTAAGTGTCGGTTTTAATATGAATAAAACTTCATAATGTCTCATTTAATTTCTCCTTATGGATATAAAGCCTAAAATTTTTAGGCAAGGATTTTGCATAAAATGCAAATTTTATTTTACCATAAGTTTTCTTAATTTAACTTTTTAATATGGAGCTAAGTTGTAAAAGTGTTGCGATTAAAAACTCTTTTTTTTCTATTTTAGAATTCTTTTTTAATTCATATTCGCAATTACAAAGTGTTAAAAAGATATGTTTATATTGTGATATTTTGATCACAAGAGCTTGTTTTTGAAGATTTTGTGTCACAGAAATAGGCGGGGCATAGCCTAAAATTTCTTTTAAGTCTAAATTTCCATAAATTTTAACATGTAATGCAATTTTAAAAAGTCTAGAAAAATTTGCATATAAGGCGTTAATCAGTGCTATTTCATTATAATTTTCTAAAATATTTTCAAATTCGTTTCTTAAATCTTGTTTTTGCATTAATTTATCAAAAAAACTTTCAAAGCTAATAGTACTTAAGCTATAACAATGCTCTTGAATAATTTTTTCATCGATATTTAAACCGCTAAATTTATTTAACTCATTAGCTGCTAAATACAAATTCTCATTAAAATTATAAAAAAGAGCATAGAGGGCATTTTGAGTGATGTTAATATTTAATTCTTTGGCTTTTAAAGCTAGTAATTCCATACCTTCTTTGGCTGAATTTACTTTATAAAATCTACAAAAATTATTAGCAAAAATTTTTTCCGCTTCGCTTTGTTTGGAGCTTTCATCATAAATTTCAAGTAAAAAATAATTATCTTGCGAATTTTGACAAAGCTGTAAAAGTTGTTTGAGTTCTTTGCTTGGGATTTTCTTTTGAGTTTTGATTTCTAGCAGTTTTCTTTCACTAAATAAAGAAGCACTAGATAAATAATCATGGGCTTGCTTAAAATCATATTCTTCAAAATAAAATCTTAAACTCTCATCAAAAGAGTATTTGTCTTTAATAAATTTAGCATAAAGCTCTATTTGGAAATTATCCGCTCCATAAAGTAAGAAATAATTAGGAAAACTATTGCTATTAAGTAAGCTTTGGAGTTGATTTTTATACATTTTGGTTTCTTTCTAAACTAAAATGCTTGGTAATTTTGCCAAAAATTTTAGCACTAACAATATCTACTTCAGTGATTTCTACTTCTACATTTTCTAATAAATTTGCCCTTGAACCTATGATGGTAATCAAAGCTCCTTTAATTTCATCATTTAATTTTACTTGTAATGAACTTTGATTTTCTACCACCAAAGCCTTAAATCTTTTTCCTATATTTTCTTTTGCCCATCTTGCAAATTTTCTATCCATGAAATGCCAAGCAACTTTATCCGCCTCTCTTTCTAGTAAGCTTAATTCCTCACAAGTACTTTGTATATTTAAAAGTAAATAATTAAACATTTTTTCATCATTGTTGATTTTGGCTTTTAAAAGTCTATGTAAAATAAGATCAGAATACCTTCTAATAGGACTTGTAAAATGGGTATATTTATCAAAACCTAAGCCAAAATGTCCCGCATTTTCACTAGAATATTCTGCCTTTTTTTGTGCTTTGATGATGAGCTTATCTACTTCTTCTCTTATATCTAGCTCATTTGCTAAGACTTGAATGTCTTTAAATAATTCTATGACATTATTTTTAGGATTAATATCTATACTAAGTGTTGAAAGATCAGCTAGTAATTGATCTATTTTTTTATAATCAGGACTTAAGTGATTTCTAAAAACTCCTATATCAATGAGTTTTGCTGCAGCTTTATTGGCTAAAAGCATACAATCTTCGATTAAATTATGTGAGGCTGTGTCATTTTCAAGGCGTGTTTTTATGAGTTTGTTATTTTCATCTAAAGTCATTCTTAGCTCTTGGGTTTTAAACTCACAAGCATTTTTTAGACGTTTTTTGCGTAAATTTTGAGTGATTTTAAAAACTTCATAAAGCCAGTTAATCGCACCTAAATCTTCTTGCGTTTGTAAATACTCATCAACTTCATCATAATTAAAACGGCGTTTTGAGTTGATAATAGCCTCAAAAAGCTCTTCTTTAATCACTTCATTGTTTTGATCTAAACTTATTTTAAAACAAAATGCTAACCTATCTTCATTAGGTTTTAGTGAGCAAATATTTTCACTCAAAGCTCTTGGCAACATAGGTATGGCAATATGAGGAAAATAAATCGAAAAGCCTCTTGATCTTGCTTCTTTGTCAATAGCACTATAAGCATGCACATAAGCGCTTACATCAGCTATGGCTATATAAATGGCATGTTCATTTTTATCATAATAAATTGCATCATCAAAATCTTTTGCATCAATTGGATCAATGGTGCAAAAATTTAAATTTCTAAGATCTTTTCTTGATGGATACATACTTGCATCAACTTTATCTCCATAAGCTTTTGCTTCATTTTCACATAAATTATCAAAAATTGCATTTTTATTAAAAAGTGCTAAGGAAATTTTTTCATCAACAAAATCATCATCAATATGCCCTATCACTTCAGTGATATTATTATCATGATTTTCTATTTTTAAAATAGTTCCTAAAGGCAGAGCTTTTAAAGATTTTTGAGAGGCTTTTAAGACACATGTAAGTCCTGTTTGAATATTTACTCCAAGGACTGCTTCTCCGTATTTTTTAGTCATAACCAAAGAAGTTTCGTGGGCTCTTTTAAGTATAAAAATAACTTTAGCGCTTGGGCGCTTTTTTTTAAGAGGGAGTAATTTTGCCACAACTATATCAGCATAATTTGCTCCTTTTAAATTTTTATTTTCTATGAGTAAATCACGCTTAAAAGCAGGATCAAAACTTTCTAAAAATCCCGTTCCATTAACAGAAATATCAATCTTACCAAAAGTAAAGCCATCTTTTAAATAGTATTTATTTTTATAAAATTTAATAATATCACAAGTTAATAATTCTCTAATGATTTGCTTGTTTTTATTGGAAATTTCATTGGCATTTAGACCATAACTTAGTTGATTAAATAATTCTTTCATAAGACTCTTTATAGTAATTTTTCAAAACTTAAATTTTATCATAAAAGGATTAAATTTATATTTTTTAGTTATAATCTTTGCTTTAATTTTAATTTTAGGAGTGCATAATGGCTGTATCAATTTATTATGATAAAGATTGTGATATTAATTTAATAAAATCAAAAAAAGTAGCTATTATAGGTTTTGGCTCTCAAGGTCATGCTCATGCTATGAATTTAAGAGATAGTGGTGTAGATGTTATCATAGGCTTAAAAGAGGGTGGGCAAAGTTGGGCAAAAGCTCAAAAAGCAAATTTTATAGTAAAAAGTGTAAAAGAAGCTACTAAAGAAGCAGATTTGATTATGATTTTAGCTCCTGATGAAATTCAAAGTGAAATTTTTAATGAGGAAATTAAACCTGAGTTAAAAGCAGGTAAAACTTTAGCATTTGCACATGGATTTAATATTCATTATGGACAAATTGTTGCTCCAAAAGGTATAGATGTGATTATGATAGCTCCTAAAGCTCCGGGTCATACTGTAAGGCATGAATTTAGTATAGGTGGGGGTACTCCTTGTTTAATTGCTATCCACCAAGATGAGAGTAAAAATGCTAAAAATTTAGCTTTAAGTTATGCTAGTGCTATAGGCGGTGGTAGAACAGGTATTATAGAAACAACTTTTAAAGCTGAAACTGAAACAGATTTGTTTGGCGAACAAGCAGTACTTTGTGGAGGACTTAGTGCTTTAATCCAAGCTGGTTTTGAAACCTTAGTTGAAGCAGGGTATGAGCCTGAAATGGCGTATTTTGAGTGTTTGCATGAAATGAAATTAATTGTGGATTTGATTTATCAAGGTGGTATTGCTGATATGAGATATTCTGTTTCTAATACTGCTGAATATGGAGATTATATCACAGGACCTAAGATTATTACCAAAGAAACTAAAGTGGCTATGAAAGGTGTTTTAAAAGACATACAAAATGGAAGTTTTGCTAAAGATTTTATCTTAGAAAGAAGAGCAAATTTTGCAAGAATGCATGCAGAGCGTAAATTAATGAATGATTCTTTGATAGAAAAAACAGGACGCGAACTTCGCGCTATGATGCCTTGGATTAGTGCTAAAAAATTAGTTGATAAAGATAAAAACTAATTTGAAAACTATAAATAAAAAATACAAAGTGCTTTTAGCACTTTGTTTGGTTGTGTTTGGAATTTTTCTTTTTGCATTTGGAGCTTTGTTTTTAAAAAAAGAAGAAAATAAAACCTTAGACTATAATCAAACCATAGTTAAAAAAGAACCATTACCACCTACAAAAGAACAAGAAAATAATTTTAGTTTTAATGATATAAATTTGACTTTAGAAAATGAAAAATTAGAATTTTTAGATAAAAATATTAGTGAAATTTTAAATTTAAACCCTGTAAATACAGAGTTAAATCAAACTAAAGAGGATAATCAAACTTTAATTTTAAAAGTAATAGATCAAAATGCAAGCAAAGAATCAATCAATAAAGAGCAAAATATATCAGATAAAAACGAGGATAATAAAACTCAAACCCTAGTGCAAAAAAATACCAAGCCTCGTCTAGCAATTATCATAGATGATATGGCAAGTCACACTCATGTAGATATGCTTAAAAAAACAAATTTAAAATTAATCCCATCTTTTTTTCCACCTGATAAACGTCATCCTTATACAGCTGAGTTTGCAAAGGATTTTGACTTTTTTATGGTGCATTTGCCTCTTGCTGCTATAAAATATGACAAGGCAGAATTAAACACTTTACACCCTAGTGATGATATGCAAAAAATAAGCAAGCGCATAGCTTTTGTAAAAGAGCAATTTCCAAAAGTAAAATTTATTAACAACCACACAGGAAGTTTATTTACTGCAAATAAGCAGGCTATGGAAAAATTATTTAGCGCCTTTAAACAAAATGATTTTATTTTTGTAGATTCAAGAACTATAGGAAATTCTAAAGCTAAAAATTTAGTAAGTCATTTTGAACAACCTTATATAGCTAGAGATGTTTTTTTGGATAATGAAGATGATATAGCATATATTAAAAACCAACTCAGACAAGCAGTAGAAGAGGCAAAAAAGAAAGGTTTTGCTATTGCTATTGGTCATCCAAGAGAAAAGACTTTTAAAGCCTTGGTGCAAAGTAAAGAATTGCTAAATTCAGTTGAGCTTGTGTATTTAAATGAAATTTATTGAGAATATTGAAGATTTTAAAAATCTTTTAAATCCGCCTTCAAAGATTTATTATAAAGGTAATTTAGAGCTTTTAAATGCTAGAAAAGTAGCTGTTATAGGTTCTAGAAAAATGAGTGTTTATACCAAAAATTGTCTTGTTGAATTGGTGACTTTGTTAAAAAAAGCTAAGGTTTGTGTGGTAAGTGGCGGGGCTTTGGGGGTTGATATCCAAGCAGCTAAAATAGCTTACCCTCAAACCATAGCTATATTTGCTAATGGGCTTGATGAGATTTATCCAAAAGCAAACACAAATGAAATTTTAAATATTTATGAAAATGCATTAGCCTTAAGTGAAAATGAAGGAAATTACAAGGCAAAACCCTATGATTTTTTATTAAGAAATAGACTTATTATTGCTTTAAGCGAGGTTGTTATAATAGCTCAAGCTGATTTAAAAAGTGGTTCTATGCAAAGTGCAAGACTTGCTTTAGGTATGAATAAACCTATATATGTATTACCTCATAGGAAAAATGAAAGCGAAGGAACAAATTTGCTTTTAGCTACAAAAAAGGCAAATTTAATTCATGATTTTGATGAATTTGCAAAAATGTTTGGAGAGCTTCATTATGAGCAAAGTGAAGATGATTTGTTAAGTTTTTTAAAACATGAAGACGATTTAGAAAAAGTTTTGAAAAAATTTGGCGATAGAGTTTATGAGTATGAACTTGAGGGTTTAGTAGAAATATTTGGAGTGAAAATAAGATCTTGCTTATGAAAACTTTAGCATTAGATATAGGCTTAAAGCGTATTGGTGTTGCTTTGTGTGTTAATAAAAGTATAGCTATGCCGCTTGAAGCTATTATTAGAAAAAACCGTAACCAAGCAGCAAATGAGGTAAAAAAGTGCATCAAAGAGTATGATGTAAATACTTTAGTAGTAGGAATTCCTTTAGGTGGATCTAGTGAAGATGAAATGCGAAAAAGAATAGAGCATTTTATATCTTTACTTGATTTTGACAAAGAAGTTTTTTTTGTCGATGAGAGTTTTAGTTCTAAAAATGCACAAGAACTTGGCATGGTGAATTTAAAGAAAAAAGATGGCAAACTTGATTCTTTAGCTGCGTATTTGTTTTTAAAGGATTTTTATGGCCTTACTTGATTTAAATACAACTTTAGATGAAATTTATACAAAAGAGCAAAAAGAACAAATCCTTCAAAGTTTTAATCAAGAAAAATATATTAATATTTTTAGAAATTCCTTGCTTGTTGATAATGATGAATTAGAAGAAATTTTAAATAATGAAAATATAGAATTTGAAAAAATTGATCTATATTGTTATAAAATTCCATGTATCTTCAAAAGCAAACTAAGCTCAATGAAAGCTTTTAATGAGGGTAAGTTTTATATACAAAATTATTCTTCGTATTTATGCGCTAAAACTTTGGGTGTTAAAGCTGGTGAGAGTGTATTGGATATGTGTGCAGCTCCTGGTGGAAAAAGTCTAAATTTAGCTAATTTTATGCAAAATGAGGGTTATTTAGCAAGTTGTGAATTATCTAAAACACGTTTTTTTACCTTAAAAAAAACTATGGAAAATTATCAAGTTAAAATTGCAAAATGTTTCTTAAAAGACGCACGCATTATAGGCAAGGCTTGTCCTTTGAAATTTGATAAAATTTTACTTGATGCACCTTGCTCAACTTTTGCAAAAATGGGTTTTGAAATCCAAAAAAACACAAAAGAAATTAAGCAAATTGCAAATTTGCAAAAAAAGCTTTTGCATTCAGCATTATTAGCTTTAAAACATGGCGGAGAATTAGTATATAGCACTTGTACATTTTTAAGAGAAGAAAATGAAGCAGTTTTAGAAAATGCATTAAGAAATGAAAATTTTAAATTAGAATTGCTTGATTTTAATTTGATTAATGTTGATTTTATATGTGCAAAGAGTGATGAATTTGATTTATCATTTGCTAAAAGAGTTTTACCAGATGACTATGCAGATGGGTTTTTTATAGCAAAAGTGAAAAAATATTAAAAATTAATAAAATTAAATGTGAAAAATGTTTTTAGTTTAAAACTTAAAGTGCTATTTTTAGGTGCTTAGAAGGTAAATTCACACTGTGAAACTCTTGTGAATAAAACGATGAAATTTTGAAAACTTAAATTAAAGTAGTAGTAAATAAATGTAATAAAAAATATATAAAGATAAATAAGCACGAAGCTTATTTATCTCTTAAATTTAATTCGCTAATTAATTTAGAATAAACTTGATAATCTTTTCTTTTTAGATAAGATAAAAGTCTTTTTCTTTGACCAACAAGCTTTAAAAGACCTAAACGAGAAGAAAAATCTTTTTTGTAGATTTTTAAATGTTCTGTTAAATCTGAAATTCTTGCACTTAAAAGTGCGATTTGAACTTCTGGAGAACCCGTGTCTCCTTCTTTTCTAGCAAATTTTGCAACTATTTCTGCTTTTTTAGCCGAATCTAAAGCCATAATAGACCTCCTGAGCGGTATTTAAATAAAAAGTGTAATTATAACTAAAAAACCAAAAAGAATGCTGAAATTTAAAAAATATGAAATTTAATATTTATCGATACTTATTTTTGATATAATAAAAATTTTTATTAATAACCAATAATATATTTTATTTATAACTTGAAAGGAACAAATGTTATTTACCAAAGCTAGCGAATATGCTTTATTATCTTTAATTCATATAGCAAAATCCCAAGAACCACAAGATGTAGATACTATGTCAAATGTCTTAGATATACCTAAAAGTTTTTTAGCAAAAATTTTACAAGCTCTTGCTAAAGATGCACTTTTGAAGTCTTACAAGGGAGCTAAGGGTGGTTTTGCGCTTATTAAGCAGCCAAGTGAATACACTTTAAAAGAAATTATCAATAGCGTAGAGAAAAAATCTATTAATGTTTTTGAATGTAGCAATGGAATTTGTCCTTCTCAAAAAGAGGATAATTGCAAAATTATGCCAGTTTTAGTGAAACTTCAAAATAAAATCGATGATTTTTTAGTTTCTATTACCTTAGAGGATATTATTCAAAATAATGGCTAAAAGAGATATTTTTAGCTTAGTGTTGCCTTGGGTTGCTCCACTTGTTGCGCCTATTTTAAAGGCAAAAAGTTTAACTATAGTAGCCGTAATTATTGCAATTTTAGCAATTATTATAGTGCCTTTACCAAGTATAGTTTTAGACTTTTTTCTTGCTTTAAGTATTGCCATTTCAGTTTTAATTATTTTAATTTCTTTGTATATACCAAAGCCTACGGATTTAACAACTTTTCCAACGTTGATTTTGATCATCACACTTTTTAGGCTTTCACTTAATATTGCTACAACGCGTATGATTTTGAGTGAGGGTCATCAAGGTCCAGCAGCTGTTAGTGATATAGTGGCAAGTTTTGGTGAATTTGTTGTTGGTGGCAATTATGTTATAGGTATGGTTGTTTTTTGTATTTTGGTTTTGATTAATTTTATGGTTGTAACCAAAGGTAGTACAAGGGTTTCTGAGGTTCAAGCAAGATTTACCCTTGATGCAATGCCAGGTAAGCAGATGGCTATTGATGCGGATTTAAATGCAGGTTTGATTGATGAAAAAACTGCACGCGCAAGACGCCAAGAAATTATAGCCGAAGCAAATTTTTATGGAGCAATGGATGGTTCTTCTAAATTTATAAAAGGGGACGCTGTTGCTGGGATTATTATCACCATTGTAAATTTAATTGGCGGGTTTATGATAGGTTATTTTCAGCATGATATGGAGCTTGGAGAATGTGCTTCAACTTATACTATATTAACAATAGGTGATGGACTTGTTTCTCAAATTCCTGGGCTTATCACTTCAACAGCAACTGCAATTATCATTACGCGTGCTAGTAAAGATGAGGATAATTTTGCTGAAGGTTCTATTAATCAGCTTTTAGGAGAATACAAAACACTATTAATTGTAGGTTTTGTTTTATTTATTTTTGCTTTAGTACCTGGTTTACCGCATTTTTCTTTGGGTTTTATGGCTTTGGTGTTTTTGGGTCTTGGTTATATGATAAAACAAGTGCAAGAAGGTAAAATTCAAATCAATACAATTTCGGCTAAAAAATCTCAAGAAGCTGATGAGCAAGAGCAAGCTAAACCTCAAAAACGCAGCGAGGAAGAAATTTTAAAAGAAGAAGAAAACAAAATCACAGATATTTTAAAATTAGAAATTTTAGAATTAGAATTAGGTTATGGACTTATTAAATTAGCAGAAAGTGAATTAACAGAGCGTATTAGATCAACAAGACGCAATATAGCTCAAAGTTTAGGTTTTTTAATGCCAAAAATTAGAATTAGAGATAATTTACAATTAAAGCCTAATGAATATACTTTCAAGCTCAAAGGTGTGGGTATAGCTAGTGCTGAAATTTATCCAGATAAATATCTGGCTATGGATAGTGGTTTTATAACTGAACCTATCGAAGGTATAGCTACTAAAGAACCTGCTTTTAATTCTGATGCTTTATGGATAGAATCATCTTTAAAAGATGAGGCAACGCTAAATGGTTATATTGTAATTGATCCAGCAAGTGTGATTTCAACCCATATGAGCGAGCTTATAAAAGCCAATGCTTCAGAACTTTTAACTAAACAAGAGGTTCAAAATTTATTAGATAAAATCAAAAATGATTATCCTATCGTAGTAGATGATTGTTTAAGAGTTGCTAGTATAGGTTTGATTCAAAAAGTTTTAAAAGCTTTACTTAAAGAGCATATTCCTATTAAAGATATGCTTACAATTTTAGAATCAATTAGTGATATAGCTGAAGTAAGTAAGAGTTTGGATATGATTATTGAGCATGTAAGAGCTTCTTTAGCAAGAGCAATTACAAATTTATATGTGGATGAAAAAGGGCAAATTAGCTTTTATATTTTTGATGCAGCTGCGGCTGCAAAATTAATGGAGCATGTGCAGTTTAAAGATGGTTCGTATCATTTAATGATAAATGTAGCTCAAACTGGCGCTTTAGTAGAAGCTTTAAAAGCTGAACTTGCAAGTGTAGCAAATACAAGAATTAAACCTTTCTTGCTTTGTGTTGAGCCGCAACTTAGAAAATTTATTGCTGATATTTGTTCTAATTTTGGTATTAATATTACGGTTTTGAGTTTTGCTGAGATTGCAGAAAATACCAAATTTGAAACAGAAGGTATCATAAAAGTTGATAATTTATAAAGGAAAAATATGAAAATTTATCATCTTTCACATACAGATTTAGACGGCTATGCTTGTCAGTATGTGCTAGATTTTTATTTTAAGAATTGTTATTTTTATAATTCTAATTATGGTAAAGAGATTAATGAAAATTTTAATGTGATTTTTAAAAATATAGAGGAAGATTTAAAACAAAATCCTAATGAAGAATTTGTGATTTTAATCACGGATTTAAATTTAACTTTAAGTCAATGTGAAGATTTTCAAAAAGCTATAGAAGGCAAAAAAATCAAACTGTTACTTTTAGATCATCATCAAAGTGGCTTAGAATGTATGCAAAAATATCCTTGGTATTTTTTAGATGATAAAAGATGTGCTACTAAGATTGTTTATGATTTTTTTAGTAAATGTTATGGCGAAAATAAGGCTTTGTCAGAATTTGTAGATGTGGTAAATGCAGTAGATATTTGGTTGAGTGAAGATGAGAATTTTGAACTTGGAAAAGTACTGCTTGGTATGGTTTCTGGAGCAAAAGAAATCAATAGAGTAATGTTTGCACAAGAAAATATCAAATATCTTTTTTATCTTTTTGATGTTTGTAGAAAATACATTCATCAAAAAAATGCTCATATTAATTTAGATGATGATTTGCATGGCTTAAAAAAATCTTTTTTCAAAAAAGAAAATGATGATACTTTAAGTAATTTAATTTCTAAATTCGTAGTAGAAAAACTAAGTGTAAATAAAGAAAAATTTAGTGTATTTTATAAAGGAAGTAAAGGTTTATTAACTTCAAATATAGGCAATACTTCCGTAATTGGAAATGATTTTTTAATGCAAAATCCTGATTTTGATTTTTTCGTTGATCTTAGTTCAAGAAAAACCTTAAGTTTTAGAGCAAATAATAAAATCGATGTGAGTTTGATGGCTAAGAGTTTGGTCAATGGAGGAGGGCATAAAAATGCTAGCGGTGGATTGTTCGCTGCGTATAAAGATAGCTCTAACTATGATTTTATAAAAGCACAATTTGTAGATTTAATTAAAAGCAAAGAATTAAAGGAAAATAATGAAAACAAATCATGATTTTAAAGAAGAAATAGAAAATTTACAATATGAATTAAGTATAGTTTTAGAGGCAATGCTTTTGTTTGCTGGGGTAAAAAGAGTAAAATTAGAAAAAGCAATTGGACTTTATATTGATTGTATTGATGAGGTTTGTCAAAATACTCAAAAAGAAGGAGTTGATGAGATCTTAGAAGTAGTAGAGTACTTAAAAAATCATCATAAAGATTTATTTGAATGAAAATTTTATTATTGCTTTTTGCGGGAATTTTTTCTTATGCAAATATCTATGAAGATTTAAGTGATTTTGCTTACAATAAACAAAACACGCTAAATTTAAGCTCAAGTCAAGCTTTATTTTTAGAATACAAACAAAATAAACAAGCTTGTGTGGATATAGTACTTGCTAAAGATAAGGCTTTTGTGGTTAAAATTTATCCATTATGTGAAAATTTAAACGAAAAAAGTCTAAATGAGTACTTAAATACGCAATTTATAAGCTTATACACTAAAGATTTATCAAAACTAAGAAAAGAAATTGCTGATATTAAAAACATAATGCGTGATTTTATGATTTATTATACCTTACATCAATCTTTTGCAAATGAAATTAAAAAAATGAGTAAAAATGATAAATTACAAGCGTATAAACTAGATGAGAAAAAAGGTGGAAAAATTCTTTACAAGGTTAATGATCAAGCTTGTGTAGTTTTTGATTTATATTTAGATGAAAATTTGCAAGCTAGTATGCAAATAAGCGGAATGGAAAATTTAGATAAAACTTGTATGGAGTTAATCTCATCTCCTGATTTTAAGGACTTATCTTTCACAAAAGAGGGTATGAAAAAATATAAATTAAAAAACTAATCTAAAAAATCTTAAATAATATAATTTTAAAATTCTACTTAAAGCCATTTTTTTTCTTTCTATATTAGAAAACACATAAGCTTCTAGATCTTGCTTTTCTCTTAAAGTAAGATTTTTCATTGTTATAAACCTTTTAAAAAATATTGCTAGATGCAATTATATTATCTTTTCTTTTAAAAAAACTGAAAAATAAATTTTTATATATTATATATAAATAGCTAAATAAACTTTAGTTATATAGACTAAATAATTTTAAATATTTTTATTTAAAAATAACTTGACATTATTATACTAAAGTTGTATAATTATCTTGTCACTTAAAAACATTGAGTGCTAAAATAAAAAATTTAAGGTTTTATAGTGAAGTCTTATAGTAAAAAAGATTTAATTTTAAAAACCATCATTGAGACCTATTTAGATGGTAATAATCCTGTGGGTTCTAATGAGTTAAATCATAAAGTTAGCATACCTGCTTCTACTATAAGAGTTTATTTTAAAAAATTAAGTGATGAGGGTGTATTAACACAACTTCACATTAGCAGTGGTCGCATACCAACTTTTACTGCTATGAAGGCTTATTGGTATGAACAACTTTGCGAAGATGAGATTGTGATTAACGATCTTGCATTGTTGGAGTTTTTACTTGATAAGTTTGAAATTTATACCTTAGTTTATGGTGGTGATGAGCTTATTTTACAAGATATTACTAAGGTTAATGATAAATTTATCATACTTGATTTTGGACAAAATGAGTTGGTTTTAAGATTTAGTCAAGATAGTTTAATTTTCTTACAAAGACTTATAGGGCTTGATCTAAAAAGTATTGAAAATTTAGCTTTTAGAGTTGAGTTTAAAGAGTTGTTAGAAAAAATTGCTATGTTAAAAGATGCTATGGTTTATTATAGATATAATGAGAGTAAAGCTTATCAAATTTATCAAAATGATGAATTTGCTAAGCTTTTATCTCCTCAAATTGGATTTTATTTTAACGATAAATTGCAATTTGATCCTTTATTTGAAGAGGGTTTTATGGGATTAAAGCTTAAGAGTACATTTTTAGGCAAAGAATCTAATGTGGTTTTTGCTGGTAGTGTGTATTCTGATTTTAAAACAATGTTAAATATTATAAAGGAGGCTGCGTGAGCGAAGAAAAGCAAAATGAGCAAATGCAAGAAGAAGCAGTGGAAAATTCAGAAAATCAAAACAATGAATTAGAAAAACTTCAAGCAGAGTATAATGAGTTAAAAGATACTTATTTAAGAGCAAATGCTGAATTTGAAAATATCAAAAAAAGAATGGAAAAAGAAAAAATTGCAGCAACAATTTATGCAAATGAAAGTTTTGCTAAAGATTTGCTTGATGTAGTTGATGCATTAGAGGCGGCTATTAATGTAGAAGCTAATGATGAATTAAGTTTGAAAATAAAAGAAGGGGTTCAAAACACTTTAGACTTGCTTTTGAAAAAACTTGAAAAACATATGGTTAAAGCAATAGAAGCAAATGGTGAGTTTGATCCAAATTTACATGAAGCGATGTTTCATGTTGAAAGCGCTGATCATGAAAGCAATCATATTGTCCAACTTTTACAAAAGGGCTATATGATGAATGATAGAGTAATTAGATCAGCAAAAGTTAGTGTTGCAAAATAAAATTTAATAAAAAGGATAAAAAATGGCAAAAGTTATAGGTATAGATTTGGGTACAACAAATTCTTGTGTGAGTGTATATGAAAGAGGTGAGAGTAAAGTTATCCCAAATAAAGAAGGTAAAAACACTACTCCTTCGGTAGTTGCTTTTACAGATAAGGGAGAAGTTTTGGTTGGAGATAGCGCTAAGCGTCAAGCTGTGACTAATCCTGAAAAAACTATTTATTCTATAAAAAGAATTATGGGTTTGATGATCAATGAAGAAGCAGCAAAAGAAGCTAAAAATCGCTTACCTTACCATATCACAGAAAGAAATGGAGCTTGTGCGATTGAAATAGCAGGTAAAATTTATACTCCACAAGAAATTTCAGCAAAAGTTTTAATGAAATTAAAAGAAGATGCAGAGGCTTTCTTGGGTGAAAAAGTAGAAGATGCGGTTATTACTGTTCCTGCGTATTTTAATGATGCGCAAAGAAAAGCTACAAAAGAAGCAGGACAAATTGCAGGATTGAATGTGTTAAGAATTATTAATGAACCAACTGCAGCAGCTTTGGCTTACGGACTTGATAAAAAAGAAAGTGAAAAAATTGTAGTTTATGATTTAGGTGGTGGTACATTTGATGTTACTGTGCTTGAAACAGGTGATAATGTTGTAGAAGTTTTAGCAACTGGCGGTAATGCATTTTTAGGCGGTGATGATTTTGATAATAAATTAATCGACTTTTTAGCAAATGAGTTTAAAGATGAAACAGGTATTGATCTTAAAAACGATGTAATGGCTTTACAGAGATTAAAAGAAGCAGCTGAAAATGCTAAAAAAGAATTAAGTTCAGCTAATGAAACTAATATTAATTTACCATTTATCACAGCTGATGCAAGTGGTCCAAAACACTTAACTAAAACTCTAACAAGAGCTAAATTTGAAAGTATGATTGATGGTTTAGTTGCTGAAACTATTAGTAAGATTAACGAAGTAGTAAAAGATGCAGGACTTGATAAAAGTGAAGTAAAAGAAATCGTTATGGTGGGTGGTTCTACTCGTGTTCCACTGGTACAAGAAGAAGTTAAAAAAGCCTTTGGAAAAGAGCTTAATAAATCAGTAAATCCTGATGAAGTTGTTGCAATAGGTGCGGCGATTCAAGGTGCGGTTATTAAAGGTGATGTTAAAGATGTATTATTGCTTGATGTTACTCCGCTTTCTTTAGGTATTGAAACTTTAGGTGGTGTGATGACTAAAATCATCGAAAAAGGTACAACTATACCAACTAAAAAAGAGCAAGTTTTCTCAACTGCCGAAGATAATCAAAGCGCGGTTACTATCAATGTTTTACAAGGTGAGAGAGAATTTAGCCGTGATAATAAATCTTTAGGAAATTTCAATCTTGAAGGAATTCCACCAGCACCTCGCGGTATGCCACAAATTGAAGTAACTTTTGATATTGATGCAAATGGTATTTTAACAGTTAGTGCAAAAGATAAAGCTACAGGTAAAGCTCAAGAGATTAAAATCACAGGTTCAAGCGGATTAAGTGAAGAAGAAATCAATAATATGGTAAAAGATGCAGAGCTTCACAAAGAAGAAGATAGAAAACGCAAAGAAGCAGTAGAAGCTAGAAATGCTGCTGATAGCTTAGTGCATCAAGTAGAAAAATCTTTAAGTGAGCTTGGAGATAAAGTAGGTGATGATGATAAAGTAAATATCCAAAAAGCCTTAGATGAGTTAAAAGAGACATTGAAAAATGCTAATGCTTCTAAAGAAGAAATCGAAGGTAAAATGAAAGCTTTAAGCGAAGTTTCTCATAAATTAGCAGAAAATATGTACAAAAAAGAAGAACCAAACGCTCAAAAGAAAAAAGACGATGATGTAATCGATGCTGAAGTTGAGTAAAAACTAAACTAGAAGCCTTGTTGCTTCTAGTTTAATCAATATATTTTTTGCAATCTTCCTTAAAATAATTTCTATCAAATCTTGCAAAATTATCATTATTTGGCACTTTATAACATTCACTGAAATTTTTAGCCTTAAGAATTTTGATATAAAAACTAGGAATGGCTATGTTGTTTTTAATGCGTTTTGGCTTATCATCATAAAGTACTAAATTTAAGACTTCTAATTCTTTATTTTTCTTTGCTAAATATCTTTCTCTTTGTTCGATTTCATTCCAAATTTCTGCATTGATATCTTTTTTTTGCGGAGTGATATTGCTCATTAAAAAAGTGCTAAGTTGGGCTTGTGGGGTTGCATTCATGGATTGATTTGGCACGACATGCCCTCTTGTATAGCCACTTCTTAGATAATCCTCCCAATAAGTTCTGTATTTTTTAGGTATATTGGTATCTTCTTGAAATCTTGGGCGTTTTTTGATGTGCCCTTGATTTAAAATTTTAGCTTCTAGTTTATAAGCAATTGCCTTAGTGCCTTTATAATTATAATCATAACAATTGATATAATAATACTTATCCATCAATAAAGAGCAGTCTTTAAAATACGGCTTAAAGCTAGGATGTAACTCATATTGGGTATAAGCAAAAGAACTTAAAGCTAAGGCACAAAGTGTTAAAACTTTTTTCATGCTAAAAGCTTTCTTACCATTTCATTAAGTCTTTTACCATCAACGCTTGCGCCAAAAGCTGCTTTAGCTTCTTTCATCAAAATACCTTGTTCTTTTAAAGAGCTAATTTGTAATTTATCTATAAGTTTTTTTAGCTCACTTTCTAATTCCTCATCGCTAAGTTGTTTTGGTAAATAAGCACTTAAAATAGCTACTTCTTGGAGTTCTTTTTGTGCTAAATCTTCTCTAGAGCCTTTAGAAAAAGCCAAAGCTGCTTCATTTCGTTTTTTAATCTCACTTGCAATGATTTTGTATATTCTTTCATCACTAAGCGTAATTCTCTCATCAACTTCTATTTGTTTAAAGCTAGCATTAAGCGTTCTTAAAGTGTTTCTTTTAAAATCATCTTTATTACGCATAGCTTCTTTAATGTCTTCTAAAATTTGATCTTTTAAACTCATTTTTTCTCCTTTAAAATTTGATATTTTTAAAATGTGCTATACACACACCTTCTCTAACACCATCATCAATCACAATGAGCTTTTGCTTATTAAATAAAGCAAAAAGTATCATTGAGCCTGCTATGAGGTATTTTTTTCTATTTTCTCCAAGATAAATTTTAGCTTTTTCTTGTTCTAAATTCCAAATTTTTAATGCAAAATCAAAAAAATCTTTGCGTTTGAGTATTTTACCATTAACACTTTCTTCTAGGTAATCTTTGTATTTTATGTTTTGTTTATAAGCACAAAGTGTGGTAGGTACTCCTGAATTTAGTATGAAAAAATTTCCTTTTAATTTTATATCTTTACTAAGATTAAAAGCTTTTAAGACAAGCTGCTTTAAATGTGCAGGGTAGGGGCTTAGATGAATTTTTAATTTTTCATCTTTAATGCGTGCAAGATTTTGCGGGTATTTTTTAAAAAATCTTACATAAGCACTTGGTTTTATAGCTTTAAAATGCATTCTTTCATAAAAACTAATAATTCCAAAATCATAACTTTTACTAAACTTATCATTTGAAATTTCACAAGAAGCACCACCCAAATCACAATAGTTTAAGTCTTTTCTAAAAAGTTTAAGAGTTTTAAGACGCTCTTGCATACCTAAAATGCTTAGTTTTGCTTCGGTTTTTGCATCGATTAATTTTATATCAAGTTTAAATTCTTTTTGAATTTTTTCAAAAATAAACTCAGTATTTTTTGCTTTTCTAAAAGCAGCTGTGGCGACTGCTTTGGCTTGACTTAAATCATAGTTTTTTTCTTTTAAGATTTTTAAAGCGTTAAAAATTCTTTCTATGGCTTCATCGCTAATGGTGTCATTTTGCATATTTTTAGCTGCGCCTATGATAAATTCTTCGCTTTTTAATTTATTAAAATTCTCATCCATTAAAACAGCTCTTAATGTATTTGAACCCATATCAATACCTAGCACTAGCTCTCCTTAAAAAATTTAAAGTATAATAGCAAAAAACTTATAAGGAAAACTTATGCTTTTAGGGGTTAATATCGATCATATAGCAGTTTTAAGAGAAGCTAGAAAAGTAAATGATCCTGATTTGCTTGAGGCTGCTTTTTTGAGTGCAAATTTAGCTGATCAAATCACTATCCATGTAAGAGAAGATCGTCGCCATGCTAATGAGTTTGATTTAGAAAATATCTTAAAATATTGCAAATGTGTAGTGAATTTAGAATGTTCTATTGATATGATAGAATATGCTTTAAAATACAAACCCTCGCGCGTTACTTTAGTGCCTGAAAAAAGACAAGAGCTTACAACAGAAGGTGGTTTAAATTTAGATAATGAAAAACTACAAGAAGCTATTAATGCTTTAAAGCAAGAGCAAATCGAAGTTTCTTTATTTATTGATCCAAATTTAGAAGATATTAAAAAATCATCTTCTTTAAATACTGATTTTATAGAGCTTCATACAGGTTTGTATGCTAATATTTATAATGCACTATATACTAATATCAATCAAACTTCTTATGCATTGCCTGAATTAATTTTAAGTAAAAATGAACTCAAAAAGTTTTTAGAAAATGAACTCCAAAGATTAAGACAAAGTGCAAGTTTGGCTAAGAGTTTAAATTTAAGAGTAGCAGCTGGTCATGGACTTAATTATAAAAATGTAAAAAATATTGTAGATATTTTAGAAATAGAAGAGTTAAATATAGGTCAAAGCATAGTAGCAAGATCGGTTTTTGTAGGCTTAGAAAAAGCTATATTGCAAATGAAAGCTTTGATTAAAAGATGAAAAAAATTGCTATTAGCATAGGGGATTTAAATGGCATAGGTATGCAAATTTTATTAGCTTGTCATGATGAGCTAGTAAAAATTTGCGAGCCTTATTATTTTGTGCATTATGAATTATTTCAAAAAGCAAATAAACTTTTGAAAATAAATCCTAAATCTAAAATCAATTTAGTTGAAATTTCTAATGCTTCAAAACCACAATTTAGTTTTAAAGAAGAAAAAGAAAATTTTTTAATTTATGAGTTTTCATATCAAGCTAGTAAAATTATTGATTTTGATTTTGAGTTAAATCCTGCAAATTTAGACGCTAAAAGTGGGGTTTATTCTTTTTTAAGTTTTGAAGGAGCTAGTTATTGCACGCATTTGTTTTTAGATGCTTTGGTAACTTTACCGATTAATAAAAAGACTTGGCAAATGGGGGGAGTGAGCTATAAAGGTCATACTGAAGCACTAAGAGATTTTTTCAAACAAGATGCTATTATGATGTTAGGGTGTGATGAGCTTTTTGTGGCTTTATATACTGAGCATATGGCTTTAAGAGATGTTTTTAAAGAGATTAAGGCTTTTGAGCTTGCGCAATTTTTAATTAATTTTTATCAATGCACTTTATTTGAAAAAATTGGAGTTTTGAGTTTTAACCCTCATGCAAGTGATAATGGCGTAATAGGCGGAGAAGAAGAGATAGAGATAAAAAAAGCTATAAGAATGGCAAATGTATTTTTAAAAGATTGTGCGTTAAATTTGCAAAATTTAGAAAATGAAGATTTTTTAAGTCAAAAAGAAAAAGAACTTTCTTGTAAGGAAAATATTTATTTAAGTGAGCCTTTAGTGGCTGATAGTGCTTTTACTCCTTTTGCGTTAAGTAAATGCAAGTATTTAGTCAGTATGTATCATGATGTAGGTTTAGCGCCTTTAAAGGCTTTGTATTTTGAAAAAAGTATTAATGTGAGTTTAAATTTACCTATAATTCGCACTAGCGTTGATCATGGAACAGCTTATGATAGGGCTTATAAAAATGAAAAAATTAATTTACAAAGTTATATGCAAGCAGTGAAATCTGCTTTGCAATTTTTAAAAATCAAAGAAAAAACTAAGTAAAAGTTACTAAAATTAATTCATTAAAATAAATTCTTAAGGAGAATACTTGAGTAAAGATAATGCTATTGCATTTTTTATTTTTATTGTGAGTGTTTTATGTTTTTTTGTTTGGGGATATAATTATATTCCTAATAATTCCATGATATTATTTATCCTTGCTAGTATATTTGGTATTTTTATGGCCTTTAATGTCGGTGGTAATGATGTAGCAAATTCATTTGGTACTAGCGTAGGCGCTAAAACTGTTACTATAAAACAAGCTTTGATTATTGCAGCGGTGTTTGAATTAAGCGGGGCTGTGTTTGCAGGAGGAGAAGTAACAAATACTATAAGAAGTGGTATAGTGGTTTTACCTGATGGAATTAATCCTATGGTGTTTGTATGTGTAATGCTCTCAGCTTTGTTAAGTTCAGGAATTTGGCTTTTTGTGGCGACTAAAAAAGGACTTCCAGTTTCTACCACTCATAGTATTATAGGAGGTATTGTAGGTTCAAGTATTGCTATGGGCTTTGTATTTTTTGATCAAGATCAAGCATTATCTATGGTAAATTGGAATGGTATTTATAAAATAGCTATGAGTTGGGTTATTTCGCCTTTGCTTGGCGGGCTTGTGGCGTATTTAATTTATGCTTATATTTATAAAAAAATTCTAAAGCCATCAGAAGAAATAACTCTTGTGGTAAAAGAAATTAAAAAAGAAAAAAAAGCATTTAAAGAAGAATATTTTAAAAATTTAAAAAACAAAAGCCAAGAAGAGCAAATCAAAGAACTTAGTGCTATTGTTTTAGATGATGATGAAAAAAGAAGTGAATATAAGTTAAAAATCAAAGAATTAAAAGAAAAAGAAAAAAACATAGATGTTTTCTCAAGAATGAAATTTCACGTTCCTTTAATAGCAGGTGTAGGTGCATTGACTATTGCTTCTATGTTTTTATTTAAGGGTTTAAATAATGTTTCTACTTTAGATGTAATGCAAAATTTATGGATAGTTTCGATTATCTCTATTTTTGCTTATATTGTTACTTTGGCAGTTGTGAGATTGATGAAAAAAACTCAGGTTAATAAAACCATAGAAAAGATTTTTTCATGGTTTCAAATTTTTACTGCTTCAAGTTTTGCTTTTTCACATGGAGCTAATGATATAGCTAATGCTCTTGGACCATTTGCTGCTATTTTAGATGTACTTAAAAATAACACCATTAATCCTAGCTCACCAGTACCTTTTGCTGTAATGCTTATGTTTGGTATAGCTTTGGTTATTGGGCTTTGGTTTTTGGGTAAAGAAGTTATTCAAACTGTGGGGTCAAAACTTGCTGAAATTAAACCAACAACAGGCTTTAGTGCTGAACTTGGTGCAAGTATCGTTATACTTTTAGCTACCCAACTTGGAATTCCAGTTAGCTCAACCCATATCTTAATCGGTGCAATTTTAGGTATAGGGGTATTTAATAAAGATGCTAAATGGGCTATGATGAAACCTATTGGTTTAGCATGGGTGATTACTTTACCAGTTGCTGGAATTCTTTCAAGTATTATTTTTATTATCTTTGTAAATACAATCTTATGAGTTTAAACTCATAAGATGTTTTTTAGCTTCATCTAAATTAGAACTATTGATAAAATAATCAATTTTTGAAGGTTTTTTATATACTTTATCATAATATTCAAAAAGCATTTTTACACAAAGTTCTAAATTGTTTTCTTCATAATTTTGACAAAGTCTTAGTTTAAAATCCTTGCTAATATAAGGTGATATTTTTTCAACACATTGATAAAATATTTTTTTATCCATTGGAGTATAGTTTTTTAAAACTCTTTGAATGCGTAAATTCATATCACACTCACACCAAATTTTCTTAGCTTTTTGCATGCTATTGTATAAATTTAGCGGGATAGTTAAATTTCCAATTTGTCTACTTTCAGCTTCTATAAAACAAGTTTTATAAGTATAATCTTTTAAAAAATAAAACAATTCATCTTCAAAGGCTTTTTGGCTTGGTTGTTCTCCATAAATTTTACCAAAACTAGATCCTTGGTGGTTGGCTAGTTTTTCTAAATTTAAAGCATTATCTAAAGTTTGGATTAAATCACTTTTACCACTTGCTGTATTACCACAAAGGCATAAAAACTCAATATTTAAATCTTTTCTAAAAAACTCACTCACATAACTTCTATAGGCTTTGTATCCACCTTCTAATCTTACAACTCTATAGCCAAGTTCAGCTAAGATTAAAGCAATAGCTTTTGATCTTTTACCACCTCTTGCACAATAAATTCCCACCAAAGAGCCTATTTTATAATTTTGATAAATTTTTATTAATATGCTCACTCATATTTTTGCAAATATAACTTACACCTTTTGCTTTAGCTAAGCCTTTATTTTTCTTATAAAGTGTGCCTATTTCTTCAAATTCATTATCATTGAGCGCGTAGTAATTTTGCGCAGATTTTATATGAGCAAGTTTGTATTCTTTGGGGCTTCTTGCGTCAATTAAAAGATCAAAATTAAATTTTAAAAAATTTTCAAAATCAACTTCTTTATACATAGTCTTTAAAAGCTTTACATAAGGTGGTATAAACTTTTTCCAAATCGCTCCCGCAAACTCTAGTTTGTCCTATGGTGGTGATAAAATTTGTATCGCCTTGCCATCTTGGGATTAAATGATAATGACAATGTGGTGCTATGCCAGCTCCTGCTGCGCTGCCTAAATTCATACCTATATTAACACCCTTAGCGTGAAAGTTTTCTTTTAAAATTTTAACTCCAATACGCACAAAATGGCTAATTTCTAGCCATGTATCATCACTTAAATCTTCTATATTTTCTAAATGCTCATAAGGGATAATCATAAAATGACCTGGACTATAAGGGTACTTATTCATAATGCCAAAACATTCTTTAGCTCTAAAAATTACCCCAAGTTTTTCATCTTCATTAAGTTTATACTTGCAATGACAAAAAGGGCAAAAATTTTTATCTTTATTGTTAAAATAAACATCCCTCCAAGGTGCGTATAAATACTCCATCAACTCTCCTTTATGCAAGCATGTAGATTTTTAATATTTTTACTTATAAGAGCTTTATTTTTTGGTATCAAAGATAATAGCTTTTCATCTTCTAATAAAAAAATTCTAGCTCCAGCTAAAATAGCATTATTAAGATCACTTTTGCTTTCAAGGTAAAAAATGGCCTCTAAGCCAAGATGTATTGCAAAATTATAAAGTTTTTTTAGTTGCATAGTTTTTAGCATTTTAGGAAATACAATAAATGCATCAGCCCCATATACTAAGCTTTCTAAAATTTGATATTCATCAAAAATAAAATCAAATTGCACAATAGGTTTTTCATGATAGCGTCTAAAAAGACTTAAATTTTGTATGTCTTGATTAAGCAAAGGGCTTGTTGGTAAGATGATGGCATCAAAATTTTCATGATTAAAATTTAAATCTTTAGAATATAAAAAATGTGAAAGTTTTCCTTCAAGTAAAAGTGTATAAATATCTTTAGGATAAAAGGCATTAGAAGCTAGACTTCTACCTAACATATCATAAGGAAAAATTTCTTTTTTACTTTCAAGAATTTTTTGTGTTTTTGAAAAATGATTTTTTAAATTTATTGTTTTAAACATTTTTCGATGGCCTTTAAATGCTCTTTGCTTTCATCTGAGCTTGAAAATTCTTTATCATGCAGTGTTTTTTGCAAAATTTCATAAGCCTTTTTGCAATCTTTAAGTTTATAATACCCCCAAGCTAAAGAGTCTAGATAATAAAGATTTTGTGGTTCTTGTTCAAGCGCCCAGCCTACTAGCTCTATACCTTTGGCTATATCAATATCATATTCAATCAAGGCATAGCCATAGTAGTTTTGATATAAAGCATCACTGCGCACATCTACGCTTTGTTCAAATTTTTTCATGATAGAGGCTAGAATTTTTGGATCTGTGACTTTTTTACTTTTAGGATCCATATGAATTTCAAATTCTAAAACACCTGCCATAGAAAGATATTTTTTATCTTTGCTAAGTTCATAATGTTTTAAAGCTATTTCATAGGCCTTTTTATAATCTTTTGTTTGTGTGTATAAGAAAATTTTGGTATCAGGATCTATGTTATATTTTTGGGTTAAATTTAGAGCCTGAGTATAATTTTTTTCTTGTACTAGTAATTCTATAATAGCGTAGATGTATTTAATGTCATTGTTGAGTTTATATAGCTTTTCAAGGGTTTGAATACTTGCTTTATGATCTTTTTGCTCTTGATAAATTTTTAAAAGTAGGGTGCATGTTTTAAGGGTGCATTGTGAACTTTTTACAAATTCTTCTAAGGCCTTTTTAGCTTGGTTGATATTTTTATTTTTGATATTAACTTCAACTATTTTAAGCAATAAATTTTCATGCTCAAAAAGCTTATAAGCAAGATTGTATTGCTCTAAAGCTTTAGTATATAAAGCTTTTTTGGCAAAAATATCGCCTAATATTTCATAATTTCTATAATCTTGTTCTTCTTTAATGAGTTTATAAAGTATAGCTTCAGCTTGTTTATAATCTCCTATTTCAAAAAAATATAAAGCATTTAATCTTGCAATAGCTGTGTGTTCTAAAAAGTCTTTAGAAGCTTTTAAAAGCTCATCTTTTTGTTTTAAATTAGCACTTAAGGCTAAAAGTAAAGCCTTTTGCAAATAAATACTTTCATTATTTTCATGAAATAAATTTGTATAAATATCACATGCTTTTTGAAATTGTCCATGCTCTTCATAAATAAGTGCTTGTAGGATTTTATCTTCACCTTTAGCTAAAGCAAGGCTTGTTAGGATAAAAACTATAATTAGTGAAAGCAAACCCCTATACATTCTTTTTTTAACTCCTCTTTGTGTGTTTTAAAATACTCCCAAAATGGAAAAGTTCTGCATTGTTTTGGTCTATGCTTGTAAATTAAACATTTTTTATATATTGTATCAAAAAAAATACAACGATAGCCATTTTCATACTTTGCTTCTTTAAAGCTATATTTAAATCCAACTTTGATGAGGTATTGTTCTTTAAAGGCTTCAAAGTTTAAATTTAAAAAACTAGCAATAGCTTCTAGTTCTTCTTTGCTAGCATAGATATACCCACTTTCTCCAGTGCAACACTTCCCACCACATTTTTCACAAGCACTTTCATCAAAAGAATAATCAAAACCTTTTTCACACATCATAGCTTATAGTTCCTGTATTTTTATAAATTTCACTAATTTTTGGATTTAAAACATCATTTTCATACATAAAAAGTGTGGGCATTATAGTGCATGGACTTTTGCTATTTTTTTTAATATGCATTAAAACAAGTCTTGCGTTAGTTTGTGTATTAGTATGAACACATTGAAGTGAAACTAGTTTTAATTTAAATTGTTTTAAATAAGCGCAAATTTTATCTAAAAAACTTGCCTCATAACACATAAAAAAACTACCATTTGGCTTGATTAAAGTATTTATTTTAGTAAGCATCTTCTCAAGTGGCATAAATTCTTGATATCTTGATATACATAAATGCAAATCTTGGCTTTTTTGTGTATTTTTTTTATAAAATGGAGGATTAGATATTAAAAAATCAAATTTTATATCACTTTTATAGTTTAAAAAGTCTTCACAAATGCCTTGAATTTCAAGTTTATTTTCTTTGGCATTTTTATAGCTTAGTTTGATATTTTGCTCTTGGATATCTAGTAGATAAACTTTTGAATTTGGAAATCTTTGCTTTATTAAAAGTCCTAAAATTCCACAACCACATCCTATATCAAGGATATTTCCTTTTAAATTATATTTAGATAAAAAGTCAAAAAGCAAAAGGCTATCATTATTATAGCGATAGCCTTTTGAGTATTGAAAGAGTTTTAGCATTTATAAAGATGATCGCAGATTTTAAATGAATCATTTAAACCCACTACAATAGAAGCTCCGTTTTTACTCGCTATATCGCCTGCTACGAATAATCCTTTTACATTGCTTTCTTTATTTTCATCAAAGCTTGGCACACCTTTTTCATCAACTTCTATAGAGCATTTTTGTAAGAAATCAAGTGGAGTTGAACCCCCAATAGCATAAATAATACGATCATAAATTTCATTTGTGTCATTAGTAAAATTTACTTTAGCTTTACCGCTTTCATCTTCAATGCTAGTTATATCTATGCCAAGTTTTGCTTTTACACTGCCTTGTTCAAAAGCTTTTTGAATATCTTCTAGATTAATATCGTTTAATCTTGAGAAAGTTTCTCTTCTATAGCAAAGCGTCACATCATTATTTTTAGCTAAATCTATAGCGTATTCTGCTGCTGAATTTCCACCACCTACAACTAAGATTTTTTCACCTTGGCTTGCTGAATTTGCATTAAAATTAATGATTTTTGTTAAAGTTATAGGTAAAGTATAGCTTGGTTTATTTGGTTTACCCATTCTACCTATGGCAATAACTGCATTTTTGCAAATATAATTTTCATTTGCGGTGCTAACGATGAAATTTTCTCCATCTTTTTTAACACTTTCAACTTCACTAGAAAGCTTTACTTCAAGATTGTACTCTTTGATAGCATTTTGGAAAGTTTCTATCGTACTTTCTCTAGTTCCATCTTCAAAATTTATATGCCCGTGATTTGTGCTATCACAACCTTTATAAGCTTTATCTACTCTTTTGCCTTCTTTGTAAAATTTTACTAAGGTTTGACAAATCGCATCAGCTTTTTCTAAAACAATAACTTCTTTATTTTTTATTTTAGCTTCTACTCCCGCTGCAATACCTGCAGGGCCAGCACCAATAACTACCATATCAAAAATTTTCATTATTTCCCTTTTTTAGTATTTTAATGTGTAAATGTATCAAAAAAATGATAATGAAATATAAAAATTTATAGATAATTTTAATTTTTTGTAGAGTTTTTGTTTTTATTGCAACTCATTTAATTAAAAAAATTTTTTAAAAATTATCTTAAGTGTGTAAAAAAATATATCAATTTAAAATTTTTATGCAAAATTATCTATATTTAGATTAAAAAATAAAAAAATCATATATAGTATAAAAAAGGAGGTTTTTAATGTATGAAAATAAAGAACAAAGTTTAAAAAATAATTTTTTTACATTATTGTTATTATCTTTTTGTGGATCTATTATTTATGGTTTGCCTTATTTTAGAAAATATTATTATGATGATTATATGAGTCTTTATCATTTAAATAATTTTGAAATGGGCCTTTTGGGTAGTGCTTATGGCTTACTTGGTTTGTTTTCTTATGCTTTAGGAGGATATTTAGCAGATCGTTTTGCGCCAAAAAAATTATTGATTTTTTCTTTAATTGCTACAGGACTTGGTGGTTTGTTGCATTTATATTTTACTTCTTTAAATGCACTTTTGATTATTTATGGAATTTGGGGGATTACTTCATTATTAACTTTTTGGCCTTCTTTGATGAAAATAGTAAGAAGTTTGGCAAATTCTAAAGAGCAAGCAAAAGCTTATGGAATTTTTGAAGGTGGTAGAGGTGTTGTTGGTGCTGCACATTTGGCTATAGCTACAAGTATTTTTGGATATTTTCAAACAAAAGCTTTAGCCGCACAAGGTATAGAAATGGTTATTATTTTTTATTCTATAGCTCCTATTGCAAGCGCTGTTTTATTATTTTTTCTTTTAAAAGATGAGGTTAATGAACAAAGCGAGAAGATTAAAATCAAAGATTTAGTTTTTCTTTTGAAAAATTCTGCTCTTTGGCTTGTGGTTGCTATTACTTTTTGTACCTATTTTTTTAATATGAGCTTTTATTATTTTACTCCTTATGCAAGTAATGTGATAGGAGCTTCTGCTGTTTTTGCAGCTATTTTAACAGTATTAGCTCAATACATTCGTCCTGTTTCTTCTGTGGTAGGTGGGTTTATAGCAGATGGATATGGAAAGGCTAAAATAATGATGATAGGCTTTATTTTAATGGGAATTGGTGTTATTTTTTTAATGCTTAGTTCAAAATTAAATGGATTTTTGCAAATGAGCGTTTTAACTTCTGCTTGTGTGGTAATTTATGTAGCTATGTATTCTAATTTTGGAATTTATTATTCTTTACTTAGTGAGGGAAAAATTCCTATTCATTTAGCAGGTATGGCCATAGGTATTGTATCTACTTTTGGATATTTACCTGAGGTTTTTGCACCTTTGCTTGCTGGAGATTTATTAGATAGATATCCAGGTGTAAAAGGTTTTCATATATATTTTACTATTATGATTGCTATGGCTATTTTGGGTGTAATGTTTTGTTTGATTTGGATTAAAAAATACAATAAAAAGGAGATGAAATGAAAGAAATTATTCTTGATTTTAAAAACAAGGTTAAAGTGATAGAAAATGAATGGATAGTTTTAAAAGATGGCACCAAGCTTTCATCACGAATTTGGCTTCCTCAGGTTGAAGAAAAAGTTCCTGCTATATTAGAATACATTCCTTATAGAAAAAATGATGGAACAAGAAGTAGAGATGAGCCTATGCATGGATATTTTAGTGGTAATGGTTATGCGGTTGTTAGAGTTGATATTAGAGGAAGTGGGGAATCTGATGGTTTATTAGAAGATGAATATTTAAAGCAAGAACAAGATGATGCCTTAGAAGTTATTGAATGGATAGCAAAGCAAGAATGGTGTGATGGAAATATTGGTATGATGGGTAAATCTTGGGGTGGATTTAATTCTTTGCAAGTTGCAGCAAGAAGACCCAAAAATTTAAAAGCTATTATAGTGGTAGGTTTTACTGATGATAGGTTTAATGAGGATATTCATTATAAAGGTGGATGTTTACTTAATGATAATTTTTGGTGGGGTAATATTATGCTTGCATATCAATCGCGCTTTGTTGATCCAAAAATTGATTCAAATGGTAGAAATAAATGGCTCAATAGGCTTGAGAATATGCCTTTATGGCCCGCATTGTGGCTTGAGCATACTTTAAAAGATGATTATTGGAAGCATGGATCTGTTGGAGAAAATTATGATGATATACAAGTTCCTGTTTTTGCATTAGATGGGTGGGCTGATTCTTATACTAATCCTGTTTTTACTCTAATGAATGCTTTGAAAGTTCCAAAAAAAGCTATTGTTGGTCCTTGGGCTCATGTTTATCCTCATGATGGATCTCCTTTGCCTGCAATGGGTTTTTTACAAGAAGCACTTAAATGGTGGGATAAATGGCTTAAAAATGAAGAAAACGATGTGCTTGAAGCTCCTATGATACAAGCATATATTGAAAATAGCTCTAAGCCAAATTCAAAAACAGAGAAAGTAGAAGGTCGTTTTGTTGCTTTAAATGATTTTAAAAATGATATTAGCTATAAAAAATACTATTTAAATCCGTATAAACTAACATGCAAAAAATCAAGTGAATTTATCAAAATTAACACTCCATTAAATCATGGGCTTTTATCCGGAGAGTGGATGGGGGCTGGTGTTTTAGGAGAAAGTCCTAGTGATCAAAGGTTGGATGATGGGATGGCAGTTGTTTTTGAAAGTGATTTTTTAGAACAAGATTTAGATATTTTGGGTTTTCCGGTTTTAAATGTAAAAATTGCAAGTGATCAAGGAAAAGCTATGCTCTTTGCTCAGCTTAGTGAAGTTAGAGCTGATGGTTTTGTAAAAAGAGTAAGTTATGGAGTGATCAATCTTGCATTAAGTGATGATAAAGAGCAATTTATACCTTTAAAAAAAGATGAATTTATCCAAAAGCAAATCAAACTTGATGCTTGTGGATATAGATTTGGCAAGGGTTCTAAGATAAGATTATCATTAGCAAATTCTTTTTGGCCTATGTTTTGGCCTATGCCAAAAATTTCAACCTTGACTTTGGATTTAAATGAGTGTGAATTTAATTTGCCATGTTTTAATGGACAAAATAGTAATAAAATCAATATGCAAGCACAAAGTGCTCCTTTAACTCCAATAACACTTTTAGAAGAAGGTAGGGTAGATAGAAGCATTTCTTATGATATTTTAAATGATACTTGGACTTGTATTACAGATGGTGTTGGCGGAGTTTTTGGAGAAGGTGTTTATAGATTTGATGAGGTTGATGTTTTAGTAAAGCATAATTTAAAAAGAGAATTAAAACTTCAAAATGAAAACCCATTAAGCGCGCAATATACCATTACTCAAACAATGCAAATAGGACGTGAGGGTTGTATGATGGAGGCTGATATAATCTTAACACAAACTAGTGATTTGGAGTATTTTTATATTAAGGGAAAAATAGCAGTCAAAGAAAACGATAAACTTGTTTTTGATAAAAAATATGATTATAAAACTAAAAGAAATAGTTTGTAAAATTTCCCAAAGTAAAATTACTTTGGGAATTAATTTTCTTGCAAGATTTTAGCTAAATCTTTAGCGCCTTTTAAATCTACTTTACCAGAGCCTAAAAGTGGAATTTGTTCTACTTTAAAATATTTACTTGGTTTAAAAATAGCAGGCATAGTAGAGTTTTTAATCACTTCGCAAATTCCATCAAAGTCTTGCTCTTGACATTCTACTAATAAGCATACCATTTCACCTTTTTTATCATCATCTAGCGCAACTGCGCAAAATTTTACTATATCTGTATTGATAAATTTAGCAATTTCTTCTTCTAAAGCTCCTAAAGATATCATTTCTCCACCAATTTTTGCAAAACGAGAATAACGATCTACTATATATAAAAAGCCATCCTCATCTACATGACCTTTATCGCCGGTATTATACCAGCGTATGCCATCGATTTCTTTGATAACTTCATCGGTTTTTTCTTTATTGTTTAAATAACCCACCATAACCTGATGGCCACCAATGAGTATTAATCCATCTTCTCCATGATTTAAACTTTCATAAGTAGATGGATCTACTATGCGTATAGCGCTTCCTGGTAAAGGCATACCTACACTACCTTCTTTATTTGCACGGTGTAAAATCCAATAGTCAGGATCAAATTTATTTGGTAAATTTACACTTGCAACTGGAGTGGTTTCAGTAGCTCCATAGCCTTCAAAAATAGGTTTTTTAAATTTCATTTCAAAGGCAGTTCTTACTTCGCTTTTGAGTTTTTCAGCACCTGAAACGATAATCCTTAAGCTTTCAAACATAATCGCATCAAGTTTTTTATTTCTTGCATAAATACCTAGAAAAGTTGAAGTAGCACACATAATACTAACATTATTTTTTACTATAGCTTTTGCTACACCTAGCGCATCTGTTGGATCAGCATGTGTTATGCTTTTAATCCCTTCTAATAAAGGCATAAAAGTAGTTACAGTTAATCCAAAAGCATGAAAAGGTGGCAAAGAAGATAAGACAACATCTTCATTTTTTGCACATAATACATCTGAAATTTGAGCTATATTGCTTAAAATATTACGATTATTTAGCATTACTCCTTTTGGTGTTCCCTCGCTACCACTACTAAATAATATAGCAGCTATGGCAAGGTTTTGTTTATTAGGTGCAAATAATGCTTTTATTAAACAAGTAGGTAAGATACTTACTAAAGCAAGCATAGAAAAGATTTTGAGTTTTTGTTTTTTAAAGCTTGCGATAATATCTTCCATAAAAATGATTCTAACATGCTCTTCAAATTCTAGTTTTATACCTTTATTTTCTAATTTTTCCATAAATTTTCTAGAAGTATAAATTTGTTGAATTTGAGAGCTTTGAATGGCTTGATTAATTGCTTTTACACCTGCTGTGAAGTTTAAATTTACTACGATTTTATTTGCAAGCAATACAGCTAGATTGCAAAGAGAACTAGCCATAGAAGCAGGGAGTAAAATTCCCACACATTCTTCTTTTGGAGCATAGCTTCCTTGGGTAGGTTGTATATTTAGCTCATGCGATATATTTTTTATGAAAGAGCTAAAAACTAAACTTAAAGCAAGCATTTTTCTATAGGTAATACCACCTATTAAAGGATCAACAATAGCTATTTGACTTAAATTTCTTTTAGCGCTATCTATCCAAGCTCTGGCTATAGTATGCATACTTTCACATTGAGATTTCCAAGCAATAAAAGAAAGTTCAAAAACTTTTGTTTTAACCACTTCTTTTTTAGTGTGTATTGGCAAGCTTTTTCCAAAAGCAATAGCGATTTTTCTTTTGCTTATTTTGCGGTTTCTTGCTGAAAATTCTTCATCACTTCTTGAAAAAGCACTTCCCCAAAGTCCTCTAATATAAAAAGGTAAAATCACTCCATCTTGTTCTTCTAATTTTGAGCAAACTAACTCAAATCCACCTTTAAATTCATTAAGCTGTCCATGGCGTGAAAGCACTCCTTCTGGGAAAAGGCAAACTAAATTTCCATTTTTAATATGCATAGCAATAAGCTCTAAGCTTGATTTGCTAGAAGCGCTTGAAACAGGAATAACTCCAAATTTATCAAGAAAAATTCTAATATACCACTTAGAATAAATGCTTTTTTCCATAACAAAATAAATTTTTCTTGGTATAGCCATTTGCACAATAGCCCAATCTATAAAAGATATATGATTACCAAGTAATAATGCTCCACCTTTTTCAGGAATATTTTCAAAACCTTCTACTAATAAACGATAGCGTTGAAAAAACGCTATACTTATTAATAAACGCACTAAAGAAAAAGGCAATTTACTTAACACATAAATGCTTCCAAAAAATGCCACAGCGATGATAAAATAAAACAAATTTATCACTTCAAATTCAGCATAAGCAGCAAAAGTAGCTAGTGCTAAAAAGCCTAACATAAAAATATTTTGTATGAAATTATTTCCTGCTAAGACTTTTCCTAGTTCATTTTCTTTTGCATGAAATTGTATGAGAGAATTTAAAGGTATGATAAAAAATGCCCCGCTTAAACCAAAAATAAAAAACACTACACTATAACTTAGTAAGTTTTCTAAAAACGACATTAAAATACTCATTAGAAAAATTCCTAAGGCACCTAGTGGTATAAGACCTAATTCGATGTAATTTTTAGAAAACTTACCACTAATAAGCGATCCTATAATCACTCCTATGCCAGAAAAAGCTAAAGAGCATTGTACATAAAAGGTATTTTCTATGAAAAGATCATTTTTTGCATATACAGGAAAACTCACTAAGTAAAGTTGTGATATGGCCCAAAAAAGTGAAATTCCTACAATGCAAAGCCAAATGATTTTATGAGAAAATATTGTTTTTAAATTAGAGGCTAAAAGTTTTCCTTGGAAATATTGTTTTTTGTCAAAACTTAAACTTTTATCTTCTTCTTTTAAACAAGGAAGTTTATAAGCTAAAAAAAGTTCTAATAAAGCAAAAGCTATTAATACAAAACCCAAAGGTGCAATTTGTATTAAAATATCTGAAGGAGTGTTAAAATTTGGATCAAAAAGCATTTCAAAGCTTAGAGAAAATACTGCCATACCCGCTAAAATAGCCACAATACTTACTGCGTTTACAGCTCCATTTCCCATAGCTAAAAGCTCTTTTCCTACTAATTCTTTTATAAAACCATATTTTGCAGGAGAGTATAAGGCAGATTGTACTCCCATGATAAAAGTCATTACAAAAGCAAGCCAAAATGCTCCAAGATAATAACACAAACAAATAATACAAGTTAATATTACTGAAAATAATGCAGATATTTTCATAATTTTATTTTTAGGAAATTTATCTGCTAAGAATCCAGAAGGCGAAAGCATAAGGATGAAAGGTAAAAGCATCAAAGCATTGACAATAGCGGTTAAAAAAAGTTGGGTGCTATCTTCATAAAATTTATAGATAGTGTTTTGTATAATGATTTTGTGTCCTAAATCTACAAAAGCATTAATAAAAGCTACTGCTAAAAATGGCAATACGCCAAAAATCTTTAAGAAATTTCCTTGCATTTAAAACTCCATTTTATTTTAAAAATATTATTCTATTATATAAAATTTAAATGGAGTTTTGATATTTGATTAATCTTTAAATTCTACCACTTCATCAAATGCAAAACGAGCTTTTTTTGTGCTAATATTTTCTTGGGTATGTCCTAAAGTAATGAGCATAGATACTCTTTGTTTAGCGGTGTCTAAATTTAAATATTGATTGATTTTATCTTTATCAAAACCACCGATAATACATGAGCCCAAATTTAAACTATAAGCAGCATTGATAATATTTGCAATAGCAAGATAACTTTGTTCTTTGGCATAAATAAAACTTTGTTCTAAATCCATTGCATCTAAAAATGGCTTATAAGTTTGCAAGCGTTTGTTTAATTCTTCTTGACTTAAACCTCTCTTTTTTAGTTTTTCTTCAAAATAATCTTTAAAATCAGCCCTTGAAATTACAACTATAATAGCAGCGCAATTTGCTACATGGCTTTGATTGCTAGCTATTTTAGCAATTTCTTTTTTATGTTCATCTTTTTGAAAAACTAAGAATTTCCAAGGTTCAAGTCCTAAGGAGCTAGGAGATAATCTAGCACATTCTAAGATATATTCTAAATTCTCTTTAGAAATTTTTTCTTGGGTGTAAGCTCTAATAGAAGAGCGATTTTGCATTAAATTTAAATAATCTTGCATTATTTTTCCTTTTTTTGATTTATCTTATATCTTATAAGCTTTAAAATTGTTAAAATTATATTTTATTGTTACAATTTTATTTTTACTTCATACAAATGTTTTATTATATGATTTTTAAAGGATTAAAATGAAAAAAATAATTTATTTAAGCATATTTTTGATTTTACTCATTATAGGGGTGTATTTTTTCTTTTTTGCAAATAAGGAAGAATATAATTATCTAACTTATGAGGTTAAAAAACAAGACATCACTCAAAGTATAGAAGCAATTGGTGAAGTTTATGCAAAAACCCAAGTTGATGTTGGTGCACAAGTTAGTGGGCAAATTACTAAACTTTATGTAAAATTAGGTGATCATGTTAATGAGGGTGATTTAATCGCACAAATTGATAAAGATAAGCAACAAAATGATTTAGATATTACCAAAGCTCAGCTTGAAAGTGCAAAGGCAAATTTAGAAAGTAAAAAAATTGCTCTTGATATAGCTACTAAACAATACCAAAGAGAGCAAAAGCTTTATGCTAAAAAGGCTACCTCTTTAGAAAATCTTGAAAATCTTAAAAATACTTTTTATGCCTTAAGAGCAAATGTAGCTGATTTAAAAGCTCAAACTACTCAACTTGAAATTTCTTTAAAAAATGCTCAAAAAGATTTAGCTTATACTACTATAACCGCACCTAGTAAGGGTGAGATTATCAATGTAGCGGTTGAAGAGGGGCAAACTGTAAATGCAAACCAAAATACACCAAGTATAGTGCGCTTGGCTGATTTAAGTGAAATGGAAATTCGTATGCAAATAGCTGAAGCTGATATTAATAAAATCAGTGTTGGAAAAAAGGTAAAATTTAGCATTTTAAATGAGCCTGATAAAAAATATGAAGCAACTATTTCAAGTATAGATCCAGCAAATACTACCATAAGTGATGCAACAAGCAATACAAGTTTAAACTCAAACTCAAGTACTAGCACTAGCGCTGTATATTATTATGCAAGGGTTTTTGTAAAAAATGATAATAATTTTTTACGCATAGGTATGAGTACAGAAAATGAAATTGCTATTAAAACAGAAAATAATACTTTAGTTATACCAACTTTGGCTATAAAAAGTGATACAAGTGGTTATTATGTAGAAATTTTAAAAGCAAATAATATAAGCGTGAAGACACCTGTTAAATTAGGTATTAAAGATAGTTTAAATACTCAAATTTTAGATGGTATTAATGAGGGTGATTTAGTTATCATAGGTAAAAATAAAAAATGATACGCTTAGAAAATATACAAAAAAAGATTAATAATACAACTATTTTAGAAAATATTAATCTTTATATTCAAAAAGGGGAATTTGTAGCTATTATAGGGCAATCAGGTAGCGGAAAAACCTCTCTTTTAAATATTATAGGCACACTTGATGAACCAAGTAGTGGAAAATATTTTTTAGATGCATATGAAGTTACAAATTTAAGCAAGGATGAAAAAGCAAGGATTAGACGTGAAAAAATAGGTTTTATTTTCCAAAGATATAATTTGCTTAGTCTTTTAAATGCTAAAGATAATGTCGCTTTACCTGCTGTTTATGCAGGCAAAAACAAACAAGAAAGATCGCAAAAGGCTAAGGAATTACTTTCTTTTTTAGAGCTTGATCATAAAGAATTATCAAAGCCAAATGAACTAAGCGGGGGGCAACAGCAAAGAGTTTCTATAGCAAGAGCTTTGATGAATGGTGGTGAGCTTATTTTAGCAGATGAGCCAACGGGTGCGCTTGATTCTAAAAGCGGTAAGATAGTTTTAGAAATTTTAAATAAACTAAACGATCAAGGACACACTGTAGTTTTAGTCACTCATGATAGAGAAATAGCTGCTAGAGCAAAAAGAGTTATAGAAATTAAAGATGGTAAGATTATAAGCGATAATGGTGCAAAAAAAGCAGACGAAATAAAAGCTAAGTTAATGCCAAAAGAGAAAAAAAGCTTTAATTTGCTTAAAAATCAGCTTTTTGAAAGTTTAAAAATGTCCATAACTTCCATTGTAGCACACAAGCTACGCTCTTTGCTTACTATGCTTGGTATTATCATAGGCATAGCTTCAGTAGTTTGCGTGGTTGCTTTAGGACTTGGAGCCCAACAAAACATACTTGCTTCTATTAGTTCTATCGGGACTAATACCATAGAAGTTGTTTCAGGGCGTGGTTTGGGAGATATTCGATCAGGTAAAACAAGGCTAAATTTAAGTGATTTAAAAACCTTAAGTTCTTTGCCTTATTTAGAAGCAGTAGAAGCAGATGTGGGCAAAATAGGGGTAGTAACTTATAAGAATAATTCTTTGCAAGCTAGAATTTATGGAGTAGGGCCAAATCATCTAAGGCTTAGAGGTTTTGTGATGGTAGATGGTAGGTTTATTAATAATGAAGATATAAAAGATAATACTAATATTTGTATTATAGATGAAAATGCTTTGAGAATTTTATTTGATAATATCAGCGCTAAAGATGTTTTAGGTAAAAGTGTGATTTTTAACAAACAGCCTTTAACTATAGTTGGTGTTTTAAAAAAAGAAAGAGATAATAAAGGCTTTAGAGCTGATGAAAATACCATTAAAATTTACACTCCTTATTCTACTTTGATGAATAAAATCACAGGGGATAAACAAATAAGAGCTATAGTAACTAAGGTAAAAGATGAGGTAAATCCTGCTTTAGCTGAAGAGGCTATGGTAAAAATTTTAGAGATTAAACGCGGAAAAAAGGATTTTTTCACTATAAATTCTGACGCGATTAAAAATGCTATTGAGGAAAATACTGCTACTTTGACCTTACTTATTTCTTCCATTGCGGTGGTATCTTTGATAGTAGGTGGTATTGGTGTGATGAATATCATGCTTGTTTCAGTAAGTGAGCGTACAAGGGAAATTGGAGTTAGAATGGCTATTGGAGCTAGAAAAGAAGATATTTTAATGCAGTTTTTAATCGAGGCTGTGTTGATTTGTTCTTTAGGGGCCATTTTTGGAGTAATGTTTTCTTTTATTATCATTGAAGTATTTAATTCTTTAAATTTTGGTTTTACAATGATACTTTCATTAAATTCGGTATTTTTAGGGCTTTTAAGTTCGGTTTTAATCGGAGTGGTTTTTGGATTTTTTCCGGCAAAAAATGCAGCAAATTTAAATCCTATTAGTGCTTTATCAAAGGAATGAGATGAGAATATTTTTATTATTTTTTATAGCCTTTTTTTTAAATGCTTGCGTAGGAGTAAAATTAGAACAAGTATCCCAAGATCAAATAAAAAAAGAATATTTTGAAGATTTTAATGCAAGCAAGGCTTGGTGGGAAAAATATAATAATCAAGATTTAAATAATATCTTAAAAGCTATTATTGACAATAACAAAGATCTAAATGTAGCAAGAGTTAATTTTTTAAGCACTTTAGCTAGATATAAGCTTTTAAATTTAGATCTTTATCCTACTTTGAGTGGAAATTTAGGTGCAAACATAAGAAAAAATTTAAACAATGGCGCGGAAATACATAATTTCTCAAATGGCATTGTGTTAAATTATGAGCTTGATATATATGGCAAAATCTCAGATCAAGTTGCTAGTTCTGAATTTTTAGCAAAAGCAAGCGAATATGAGTTACGCTCTTTAGAGCTTGATACGATTAATTTGGCAATTAATAGTATTTTTGAATTGATTTATTTTAATGATGTAGATCACTTGCTAAACAATCATTTAAAAAATCTTGAGCAAATGCTAGAAATTTATACTACTAAATTTGATTATGGTAAGGTTGAATATATTGATCTTTTAAATATTAAAAAGTCTTTATTAAACACTAAACAAAACATCATTACAAATTTGCAAAATAAAGACTTAACACTTAAAAACATAAAAGATTTACTAGGTAAAGATGATGAGTTTTTGATTAATAAAATGCTAAATTATACTCTTGAAGATTTTTCTTTGCAAAAAATTAATTTTGATATAGAGTTGAAAATGCTTGCTTATAGACCACAAGTTCAAGTAAAACTAAATCAACTTATTGCTTCTTATAAGGATTCTGCAAGTGTGCAAAAAAGTATTTTGCCTAGTATAAAAATATTGGGAAATTTAGATGGGAGTGATAAAAATTTTGATGAGAGTTTTAAATTTTTAATCTTAGGAGGTAATGTTGTTATTGACTTACCATTTTTGGACTTTTATAGAGTAAGACAAAATGTAAAAATTTCTGAATTTGCATACCAAGCACGCTTATATGAGTATAAAGATGCATTACAAAGAGCTATTCATGAGTTTAAACTTTGTTATGAAAATGATAAATACTACAATGATTTGTTAAATTTAGTAAAAGATATTAATGCCAATCAAGCAAAAATTACACAATTATATTTTGAAAAATATGAATTAGGGCGTAATGAGCTAAAAGATTATCTTGATGCAGATGCTTTGCTTATTAATTCACTTCAAGAACTTAGTAGAGCGAAACTGTCTTTGCTTAAAAATATTAATTTGTATCATAATATAGTATTGATTTCAGAGTAAAATAGACTTAAAAATGTTTCATTTTGTAATATCTTAGTAAAGAGTAGTGTTTATTTGCGTTGTTTTTAAAGTCATTTAGATTACAATTGATAAGTAAATCAAACAAAGGAGAGGTATGAAATTTGATTTTTATGCAACGCTAGTTACTATGGTTATAGTATTGCTTTTGGGCGTTTTTGTCATTAAAAGGGTAAAATTTCTTCGTGATTATAATATCCCTGAGCCAGTTGTTGGTGGTGGAATAGCTGCGATTATTCTTTTAATCTTACATAGTTCTTTTTCACTAGACATTAAATTTGATGAATCTATGAAAGATCCGTTAATGCTTGCATTCTTTTCAAGTATTGGTTTGTTAGCTGATTTTGCTTCATTGAAAAAAGGTGGTAGAAAATTAGCAGTTTTTTTAGTTGTAGTTGTAGCTTTACTATTTGCGCAAAATATAGTTGGTATAGGTGTAGCAACTGCCATGGGACAAAATCCACTTATGGGGCTTATAGCAGGTTCTGTTACAATGAGTGGTGGTCATGGTACAGGTGCAGCTTGGGCGGCTGAATTTATTAAAGAACCTTATTTGTATTCTAGTGCAACTACTGTTGCTATTGCTTGTGCGACTTTTGGACTTATTTCAGGTGGTATCATAGGTGGGCCTGTTGCAAGATATTTGGTTAATAAACACAAATTAGTAGTTCCAAAACAAAATGATGATAAAGATGCGATTTTAAATTTCCAATCTCCAGAAAAAGAAAGATTGATCACTCCATCTTCTTTTATAGAGTCTTTAGCATTGATTGCTTTATGTTTATTAATAGGTAATGCTTTATCTACTTATATCAAAGCAAATACAGGTTTTACTTTACCAACTTTTGTGTATTGTCTTTTTGTGGGTGTTGTTTTAAGAAATGTTTTATCGGCTACAAAAATTCACCATGTATTTGATAGAGAGGTATCAGTTTTAGGTAATGTAAGCTTGTCATTATTCTTAGCTTTAGCGTTAATGACTATTAATCTTTGGGATCTAGTAACCCTTGCACTACCGATGCTAGTAATTTTAGTAGTACAAGTTGCTATGATGGCTGCTTTTGCTATATTTGTAACCTTTAGAATATGTGGAAAAGACTATGATGCAGCAGTTTTAGCAGCAGGACATTGTGGTTTTGGTTTAGGTGCTACTCCAACAGCTATGGTAAATATGCAAACTGTAACAAATCACTATGGTATGAGCCATATGGCATTTATTATTGTGCCTTTAGTAGGTGCATTTTTCATAGATATAGTAAATGCTTTAGTGATTAATGCTTTCTTATATCTACCATTCTTTCATTAAAATCATCTAGCACTATTTAGTGCTAGATTAACTTTTTATCTTTGCTCTTACATAAATGATTTAAAAAACACTCTTTACATAAAGGATTTTTAGCCTTGCATGTATAGCGTCCAAAAAGCACCATAGCTTGATGAAGATAGTTTAGATTATCTTTAAAAATTTTAGTTAAGTCTTTTTCTGTTTCTTCAGGGGTTTTGGCTTTGCTAAGATTAAGTCTGTGTGAAACTCTAAATACATGAGTATCTACAGCCATACAATTAGCCCCGCACCATTCTATCATTACTACATGTGCAGTTTTTTGTCCTACTCCTGCTAGAGTTTTTAAATCTTGCTCATTCATAGGAATTTCACCATTAAATTGCTCGCAAACTGCTTGAGCCATTTTGATTAAATTTTGTGCTTTATTATTATAAAATGAGCAAGAATTAATCAAAAGCTTCAAAGATGATAAGTTTGCCTTAGCTAAATCTTGTACGCTAGGATAAGCTTCAAATAAAGCCGGTGTGATGAGATTAACCCTTTTATCAGTACATTGAGCTGAAAGCATAACACAAACTATAAGTTCATAAGCATTACTAAAAACTAATTCTGTTTTTGCTTGTCCAAAATGCTCTAAAAATAATTTTTTAATTTCTAAATTTCTTTTCATAAACTTATTGTATGTTAATCGGCTTTAAATAAAGTTTAGATATAATAAAATCAACAAAACTATTTCAAAAGGAAAAACAATGAAAAAAATTTCTTTAGTTGCTGCGGCTTTGCTAACAGGTTTAAGTTTAAATGCTGCGGTGGTTGCAACCCTTGATGGAAACAATATCAGCGATACAGAAGTGAATGAATTTTTTGCTCCTATGTTAAGAGGTGCTAAAATCACTGATTTGCCAGCTGAACAAAAAAAAGCAATTATTGATCAATATATCGTTCAACAACTTGTATTAAAAGATGCTAAAGCTCAAAAAATAGAAAATGATCCTTCATATAAAGAAGAATTAGAGCGTGCTAAAGAAGCTATTTTGGTAAATATCTACCAAAAGAAAATTTTTGATTCAATTAAAAATAATGATGCTAAAGCTAAAAAATTCTATGAAGCAAATAAAGATAAATTTACTAAACCAGCTCAAGTGAAAGCTAAACATATTTTGGTAACTAGCGAAAAAGAAGCTAAAGATATTATTGCTGAGCTTAGTAAGCTAAGTGGAAAAGCTTTAAATGATAAATTTGCTCAACTTGCAAAAGAAAAATCAATCGACAAAGGTTCTTCAGCTCAAGGTGGTGATCTTGGTTGGTTTGCTGAATCAACTATGGTAAAACCATTTGCTGATGCAGCTTTTTCTATGAAAAAAGGTACTATTTCTAAAACACCTGTAAAGAGTGATTTTGGATATCATGTTATCTTAAAAGAAGATGCTAGAGCAAAAAGTACTATGAGCTATAATGAAGTAAAAGCAGGTATTGAAAGCAATATCAAAATGGAAGAATTTAAAGAACTTATGAATAAAAAAGCTCAAGAACTTCTTCAAAAAGCAAAAGTGGAATACAAATAATGGGCGTATTAGATCTTGTTAAACCAGGTGTTTTAAGTGGTGATGATCTAAATATCGTATATAATCATGCAAAAAAAGAAGGATTTGCTATCCCTGCGGTAAATGTCGTGGGGACAAATTCTATCAATGCGGTTTTAGAAAGTGCTAAAAAAGTTAATTCACCTGTGATTATTCAGTTTTCAAATGGAGGAGCTAAATTTGTAGCAGGGAAAGCTTGCCCAAAGGCTGATGTACTTGGTGCTATAAGTGGTGCAAGACATGTACATTTAATGGCAAAAGCTTATGGAGTTCCGGTGATTTTACACACAGATCATGCTGCTAGAAAATTACTTCCTTGGATCGATGCTTTGATTGAAGCAAATATTGAGTTTAAAAAAGAAACAGGCAAGCCTTTGTTTAGCTCTCATATGATTGATTTAAGTGAAGAGGATTTAGAAAGCAATCTAAGCACTTGTGAAAATTATCTAAAACAAATGTCTGAACTTGGAATTTCTTTAGAGCTTGAGCTAGGATGTACGGGCGGTGAAGAAGATGGGGTGGATAATACTAATATCGATAATGCAAAATTATACACCCAGCCTGAGGATGTAGCACTAGCTTATGAGAGACTTTCTAAAATTAGTGATAGATTTTCAATCGCAGCTAGCTTTGGTAATGTACATGGAGTATATAAACCAGGAAATGTGATTTTAAGACCTGAAATTCTTAAAAACTCTCAAAATTATGTAAAAGAAAAATTCAATCTTGGTGAAGAAAAACCAATCAATTTTGTTTTCCATGGTGGCAGTGGTAGTGATATAGAAGATATCAAAGCAGCACTTAGCTATGGTGTGATTAAGATGAATATCGATACAGATACTCAATGGGCTTTTTGGGATGGTGTTAGAGAGTATGAACTTAAAAATAAAGCTTATTTGCAAGGACAAATTGGCAATCCAGATGGAGATGATAAGCCAAATAAAAAATACTATGATCCAAGAGTATGGCTTAGAGCGGGCGAAGAAAGTATGATCAAACGCTTAGAGTGTGCTTTTAGTGATTTAAATTGTATCGATAGAAACTAAGAGTTTTATAACTCTTAGTTGATTTTCCTGTGAAGATTTCAAATTTTTAGAGCAAAATTAACAAAGGTTTATAAAATGGAAGTTAAAACAACTGATGATTTTTCTGATCTTGTATTGCCTGAGGGAAAAGGCAGTACTGGAATTGTTGCTTATTTAAAGATTATATTTATCCCTGCTATATTGTATATTTTAGTACTTTTAGGATATTTTGGAAAGATTGATTTTAAAGTAGAATTACATAGTGTTGTAATGATAGGGATTATCTTTTTGGTAGCTTTGATCTTTGCTAGACATAGTGCTGATTATGCTTCAAGTATTTTTGAGCAACAAAAAGATGAATTTAAGCTTATATTAAAACGCTATATTATGAAGCATTTTTTAGTTATAGGTAAAGAAACAAAGTCAAACGCTAGTTTTGATGATTTTGCTTATGCTTATGTGAAAGATTTGAGAAATGAAAATTTTGCTTCTGTAGGTGCAGCTATTTTTCCTATGCTCGGTATTTTGGGGACTTTTATAAGTATAGCAATGTCTATGCCAAATTTTAATTCAAGTGACACAGCAGGTTTAGAACAAGAAATTTCAGTTTTATTAAATGGAGTAGGAACAGCCTTTTATGTATCAATTTATGGAATTTTCTTAGCGCTTTGGTGGATATTTTTTGAAAAATACGGCAGCAGTAAATTTCAAAAACTTCTTAATCGTCAAAAAAATGCAACAAGCGATTTTTTCTGGTCTAAAGAAGAAATTGATAGAAAATATCTTCAAGAAAGTTTGCAACATTTTGAAAAAATAGGCACGATTTTTGAGCATGTGAGCAATGAGGAATTTTTTAAAGAATTAGATAATACAATAGATAGAAAATTCAAAGTTTTTCAAGAGCTTGTAAATGCTGAGGAAAAAGCTGTAAGATTAAGCAGTGAGCATGTAAAACAAACTATGAGTGATTTGTCTAAAACCCAAAGAGAGCAAAAAGATATAGTTAAAACTTACAGCGAGATTGCAAATGCGGTAAATATGCTAAATTCAAACATAAAAGATTTAACTTTAAGAATTTCAGAGCAATACAACAGACTTTTGGATGTGAGTTCTGATAAGATTGTGCATTTAGATAAAAGCGTGAGTGCTTTAGATGAAAAGGTGAATAATTTTTCAAATAATATTGAAAAATATCAAAATCTTATGCTAGATAATCAAACTAAGCTTTTTGAAGGTTTTAGGGCAAGTATTATAGAAGGTATGCATACTTTTAAAGAAGCTTATGAAGATGAAAAAAATATCGATGAAAAAATTTCACTAATGCAAGAATTTAAAGAAGAAAGCAAAGAATTAGATGAGCAAACCACACAAGTTATTGCAAAGCTTGAAAATCAAAAAGAAGATGAAAAAATAGATGATAAAAAATAATTCTAACAATGAAGAAAATAATTTTTGGATCGCTTATGCAGATTTAATGGCGGGCTTGCTTTTTATATTTATTTTGCTTATTGGAGCTATAGTTGTTAAGTATGTTTTAACTCAAAGTGATTTGCAAATCATAAAAGAAAATCTGCAAAAACAAGAAGAGCGCTTAAGAGAGAACAAAGAAGAATTAAACCAAAAAGAAGATATTTTAAAAAATCTTAGCCAAAAATTAAATAATACTTCAAGCACGCTTGATGATGTTAATAAGCAAAAACAGGCTTTAGAGGCTAATATTACTAAACTCAATCAAGATTTAAATTCAAGTTTGGATGAAAAAGATCAACAAATTTTTGCTTTACTTGAGAGATTAAACAAAAAAGATGAAGAAATCAAAGAATTAGAGCGTAATTTTGATGAGGCAAAAAGTAAAATCAAAGAACTAGGTTTAATCAAAGAAAATACCATTAAAAATCTTCAAGCTAAATTTGACACTAATATTACCTTAGATTCTAATACAGGGGCGATAGTTTTACCTTCTGAAGTGCTTTTTGATACAAATTCTTTTACGCTAAAAGCTCAAGCAAAAGAGAATTTAAAAGCAATTTTAACGCAGTATTTTGACAATATTTTAAAAGATGAAAATATCTTAAATAGCATAGAAAATATAGTCATAGAAGGTCATACAGATAGTGCAGGTTCTTATATATATAATCTTGATTTATCACAAAAAAGAGCTTATGCTGTGATGAGTTTTATACACTCATTTTACAAAGATCCAAGATTGCAAAAGCTTTTAATGGCAAGTGGTAGGTCTTATTCTGATGTGATTATGAAAGATGGTAAAGAAGATAAAGAAGCAAGCCGTAGAATAGAGATTAAGTTTAATATCAATACAAATAATGCTTTAGAAAAGGTTGAAAAATACCTTGATAGCAAGTAGAATTGATGTTTTAAAATACAAAGATTTTGAATTTTTACTCAAAAGAGATGATTTACTAGGTTATATCAATGGAAATAAGGCTAGAAAACTAGCCTTTTTTGAAAAAAACAAACATTTATTTAAAAAAGGACAAAGGTTTATTTCTTTTGGTTCTTCTCAAAGTAATGCTTTAGTTGCTTTAGCTAAGTTTTGTTACGAAAATGATTTTTCACTTATTTTTGTTTGTGAAAAAATTAGTTCTTTTTTAAAAGAAAATCCCCATGGAAATTTAGAATTTGCATTAAAATACAATGTTGAGTTGATAGAAAATACAAATTATCCTACAAGAAGATTACAAGCTTTAGCCTTAAAAAAAGATGATGATATTTTTATAGAAGAGGGTGTGGCTATAAAAGAAGCTGAATTTGGATACCAACAACTAGCCTTAGAGCTTAGTGAACAGTTGAATGAAAATGTAAGTATTTTTTTACCCTCAGGTACAGGAACTTCTGCGGCTTTTTTGGCTAAACATAGTAAATTTAAAGTTTTTACATGTGCTTGTGTGGGAGATAGTGCGTATTTAAAAGAGCAAATTTTAAGCTTAGAAGCAAATTATGATTTTGATAATTTAACCATACTAAATCCACCTAAAAAATATCATTTTGCTAAGCCTTATTTGGAATTTTATGATCTTTATCAAGATCTAAAAAAAGAATGTAGAGTGGAGTTTGATTTGCTTTATGATATGGTGGGTTTTAAAACTTTATTAGCTCATAAAGAGCAATTTGGTGGAAAAATCTTATATATCCATCAAGGAGGCCTTGAAGGAAATATAAGCATGTTAAAGCGTTATGAATATAAATTAAAAAATTCCAAAATAAAAAATCACTAAGATAATCAAAGGTATAATAAACTTAACATAGTAATACCATAGTTTAAAAATACTTCCTTTTAGAGTATTTTGATTAGAAAGTTCATAAATAGCATCTTTTTTAAGCACCCAACCTACATAAATACAACAAAAAAATGCGGTTAAAACAAAGAATATATTTCCACTAATAAAATCAAAGCTATCAAAAATATTTTTTCCTTTGATGATAGTAATATCTTTTAAAGGACCATAAGTAAGTATGCATGGTAAATTTCCTAAAACAAAAATACTTCCAAGTGTTAGATTAATAGCGGTATTTTTAGCTAGTTTAAATTTTTCCTCCAAAACACTAATGATTACTTGATAAATTGGCAAGCTTGTGGTAAGTGCGGCGATGATTAAAAGCAAAAAGAAAAACACACAAATTATACTTCCAAAAGGTATATGTGAAAATGCAACAGGTAAGGTTTTAAAAACCAAAGATGGCCCACTATCAGGGGTTAAACCTACGCTAAATAAAGCAGGGAAAATCATAAAACCAGCAAGCACTGCTATGAGGGTATTTAAAATTCCTGTATAAACAGAAGTTTTGATTAAATTCTCATTTTTCTTAAGGTGAGATGATAAGGTTATCATTACCCCAAAGCCTAAAGATAGGGCAAAAAATACTTGTCCTAAAACATCTATAAACAATTTAGGAGTGATTTTGGAAAGATCAGGAGTAAGGTAAAATTTTACGCCCTCACTTGCTCCTTCAAGTGTTAAATTGCGTGCAACAACAACCAAAAGGCAGATAAATAAAAATGGCATAAGGTATTTTACTGACTTTTCTATGCCATCAATCACACCTTTTTTTAAGATAATCCAGTTAATTATCACAAATATAGTAGTAAAAATTCCTATTAATAAAGGATTATTTTCTATGGTAGAGCTATAAAATTCGCTTGTATATTGAGCATTAATGGGACTTGAAAGATTAAAATCGCCTATGATGATTTTAAAAATATAAGCCAAAACCCATCCACCTATTACCATATAATAAGCCATGATTCCAAAACTACCTAAAAGCCCCATGTAGCCAACACCTTGCCAAGAATTAGATATTTTAACTCCATCGCTTGTTTTTCCGCCAAAAGCATCGACTGAATTTAGCATTCTGCGTCTTCCTATAACATTTTCAACCAAAATCACAGGAATTCCTATAAAAATCATAGCTATACAAAAGGCTAAAACATAAGCACCGCCTCCATTTTCACCTACTAAGTATGGAAAACGCCAAGTGGCTCCAAAACCAATAGTCGCTCCTGCTACTGTAAGGATATAAGTTAGCGTATTGCTCCAAGTTTGTCTTTGCATACTTTTTCCTTGCTAAATTTAAATAAAAAATATTTTAAGATAAAAAATAATACCATTATGCCAAATTTTTATTTATTTTTTTATCAAATTAAAGGAAAATCCATGCAAAAAAAGAAAATTTTGTTTTTAGGTGCAGGATATGCTACTTTATCGGCTATAAAAGCCTTACCTGATGAGTTTTTTGAAAAAGCACAAGTGAGTTTGATTAATAACAATTCTTATCATTATCATACTATTTTACTACACAAAGTAGCTTCCAATGAAGATATTTATAGTTCAAAATATGATCTTTTGCCTTTGTTAAATCCAAAAATTAACTTTATCCAAGATGAAGTTTTAAAAATTTCTAAAGACAAAGTTTTTACTAAAAATAATGAATTTGACTTTGATATTTTAGTATGTGGGCTTGGTTTTGCTAAAGAAACTTTTGGCATTAAAGGTATGCAAGAATATGCTTTGAGTATAGACAATTATGAAAATGCTTTAAAAATTAATGAAATAATACATGAGAAAATAAAAAATTATAAAACCACCCAAAATGAAGATGATTTAAAAATTACAGTTTGTGGTGGGGGCTTAAGTGGGGTTGAATTTATAGCTTCTTTAGCTAAAGAGCTTAAATTCTTTTGCCAAAAAGAGCAAATTGCTTATGAGAAATTAGAGCTTTCTATTATCGAAGCTATGGATCAAATTTTACCTATGTTTGATAAAAGTTTGGCTTTAAAAGCAAAGCAAAGACTAGAAGCGCTTGGTGTAAAAGTATATGAAAAATCTAAAATCATAGAATGTGAAAAAAATGGTATAAGACTTGATGAGGGAGAATTTGTTAAAGCTAATACTATCATTTGGACTGCAGGAGTTAGGGGTAATAGCGTTATAGAAAATAGCTCTGATTTTCCAAGTGCAAGATCGCGTATAGAAGTAGATGCTTTCATGCATCCTTTAAATGTTGAAAATCCATCAAAATACTTTTTTATAGGTGATAATAGTTTATTTAAAAATCCTAAAACCAACACTCCTTATCCTCCAACAGCCCAGCTTGCATTAAGAGAAGGAGCTTATGTAGCCAAAGCTTTAATGGCTATGATTGGTGAGAAAGAATTTAAGCAAGAATTTTCTTTTATAAGTGGAAATACCGTTTGTTCAATCGGAAATGATTATGCAGTTGGCACAGTTTTGCATAAGCCAATTAGTGGTCTTTTGGCAATAAAACTTAAAATTTTTATAGAAAAACTATGGCAGTATCAGCTTATAGGGATAAAAGGATTTTTTAAATAAACATATAAGAATCATCATAAGTGTGATTTAATCTAGCCTGAATACTCTCTTTCCATCCTTTTGCTAGGGTGGAAATTTTTTCTAATTTTTCTAAAGAATTTGAATTTTTAAAAGGATTAAAAAATAATTGATTTAACTCCATAATGCTTAAATTAGTTTCATCTTTTTGTAAGATTTTGATTTTGTCATTTTTGTTTATTATGCCTTCTTTTAAGACTCTATAATACCATCCAGTTCTTCCACTTTTGAAAATTTCTTGAGTGAAATTTAAGTGATTGTGTATGCTAGAAATTTTAAAACAAGGCTTGCGCGGTTGACTTACTTGCAAAATACAAGTACCTATCTCATGTATATCTCCACAACAAACATTATATTCGTTTAAACCATCAATACTTAAGTTCTCTCCCATTTCTCCAAAATTTAAGTATTTATTTAAATAATTATTCCATAAAGTATAGTTTTGCACACTATTTGCAAAAACAACTTTTTCTAAATTTCCATGATGAATTTTATCAGCTATTTCATTATCAAGAATATAATCTGTATAAATTTGCAAAGAATTTAAATAAATATCCTTGATAAATGCTGAGTGAAATTTATTATAGTTTTTGATTTTGCCAATTTGTAAAGATTTAATAGAACTCATCAAGGAGCTTTGCTTAAAAAATCATTTGCATCTACATAGCCTATAATACGTCCTTTTTCCTCACCTTTGTTAAAAAATATCATTACAGGAGGCCCAAAAACTCCAAATTCTTTCATAAGAGCTAAATCTTCTTGGTTATTATGTGTTACATCTGCTTTTAAAAGCGTGTAATTAGCAAGCAAATTTTGTACTTTCGTATCTGTAAAAGTATATTCTTCTAAAAGTTTGCAGTTTTCACACCAAGTAGCTGTAAATTCAAGCATAACCGGTTTGGTAGAATTTTGTAATTCTTGCTTAAGTTCTTTTAAGTTTTTAATGGTTTTAAAACTTAAACTAGAGCTATTTTCTTTTGAAGCAAGGTTAAACTCAAGAGGTTTTAGTAAGCTTTTTGAACCCATTGAGCCGCCTAAAATTAGACTTAAACTATAAGCTAAAATTAAAATCATACTTGCTTTTTTAAATTTATCAAAATTAGTTTTTGCTTCATCAAATAGCCCCATAAAGCTAGCAAAAAATACCCCTATAATCCCATAAAGCATTAAAATGATATTTGCACTAAGTATTCTTTCTAGCATCCAAACTGCCATGATGAGCATGATAAAACCAAAGAAAATTTTTATCTTAAGCATCCAAGCTCCGCTTTTTAAAAAACTTCCTCCAAGTCCTATTAAAAGTAAAGGCATACCCATACCAAAACTCATCACAAATAAAGAAAGTCCTCCTAAAAATACATCGCCACTATTAGTAATGTAAAGCAAAGCCCCTGCTAAAGGTGCAGCCACGCAAGGTCCTACAATAAGAGCTGATAAAAAGCCCATGATAGCTATACCAAAAACCCCGTTTTTGCCTTCTATTTTTTTATTAATAAAATTTTGAAATTTAAGTGGTAGTTGTAATTCATAAAGGCCAAACATGGAAAGTGAGAGCAATACAAAAATACCTGCAAAAGCAATAATAATCCAAGGTTGTTGTAATAAACCTTGTACATTAGCTCCTGCAAGACCTACTAAAGCACCTGCTATAGCATAAGCTAAAGACATAAAAAAGACATAGATAAAAGATAAATAAAAGCTATATTTTTTAGATGGTTTATCTTTGAGCTTCATTGCGATTAATGAAGAAAGAATAGGTATCATTGGTAAAATACAAGGAGTAAGTGCTAATAACAAGCCATAACCAAAAAAAGTTAAAAGTGTGATAAATATATTTTGCGTGCTTAAATCATTAGCAATTTGCTCATCTTCATTTTGCTTTTTAAATTGATCTTTAGTGGATTTTATAGTATAAAATCCATTTTGTTTATTAAGTTCATAATTTACATATACAGGACGATAGCATAAACCTTCTTCTGAGCAACCCTGATAAGCTAAGGAAAGTTTTGCTTTGTTATTTTTAACAAAATCATCTAATAATAATTGAGGTATAAAAAGTTCAAGTTGGCTAAAGATTACCTCTTTGTTTTCTCTAGTTTGAGTTTGTGGGAAATTTAATAAAGAAGTAATGTCATTTGAATCTAATTCTACTTTGATTTGATCTTTGTAAAGATAAATTCTATCTGCAAGATTGATTTTTAAAAAAATTCCTTGATTGTTGCTGTGGGTATTGAGTTTAAAAGCTTCATTGAGTGATAATACTCCATTATTAGCAAAAGCTAAATTTAAAAAAATAAAAAATACCGCTAAAAAACGCATTTTTCTCCTTGAAACTAGAAGTTAAATTTGTTTTATTTTACTTATTTGTGGTAAATTTAAGTTAATAATTATCCTAAATTAAGGAGTTTGTTATAAACTAAAATTCCAATTTTTAACAATCTTAATATTTAGTGAAATTTAGCTGCTATTTGCTATATTTGAAATCATAATAAAGGAAATTTTTGAATAATATTTTTTTAGTACACAATAAATTTAACGAGTATAAAAAAATTACTTTAAAAGCATATATGGTTAATGCTTTTTTGTTGGTTTTTTTATTGTTTTTATTTTTTTATTTATCTTTTTTAAGCGCTAGTTATAATTTTGATTTTGGGGCAATTTATGAATATAAAGACAAAATGATACAGGGTTTTTTTACGAGTTTTTTTATTAGTGTTTTGTCTTTGATTGTAGGTGTGATTTTTGCTTTGATTTTATGCTATATGAGTCTTTGTAAAATCGTGCTTTTTAATATGTTTGCAAGAGTTTTTATAGAGCTTATTAGAGGTACACCTTTGCTAGTGCAAATTTTATTGATTTATTATATTTTTGCGGATAATTTGGGGCTTGATAATCGTTATGTTTGTGGAGTTTTGATTTTAGCTTTGTTTGCTAGTGCTTATATTTGTGAGATATTTAGAGCAGGGATTTTAAGTGTTGATAAAATGCAATATGAAAGTGCTAAAGCTTTGGGTTTGAGTGAGTTTGAAATTTATAAAAGCGTGATTTTTCCTCAAGCTTTAAAAAATATCTTAGCACCACTAAGTGGACAACTTAGTAATTTGATCAAAGATAGCTCTCTTTTAAGCGTTATAGCTATTTCAGAATTAACTCAAAATGCTCAGGAAATCAATGCTTTTACTTTTTCAACTTTAGAAATTTACATTCCTTTAGCACTTTGTTATTTGGTTTTAACTTTACCTATTTCTATGTTTTCAAGAAAGCTTGAAAAGAGTTTTTCTTAAAAGAAAAACTCAAGCTTTTGTTCTTTGAAAACTTCTTGCATATCTTTGAGGTATTTTTGACTTAGTTTATCAAAAAGACCATTTTTTTTAGATTTTAAAATAAACTCATTGAGCTCTTCTTTTAATTTGGTATTATTTTTATTTAAAGCTATGGCCCATTGCTCAGGTGTTTTTTCAAAAGGAGTAAAAATAGCTTTTGTTTGTTCAGGATGTTTTTTCCATGCTTTATAAATGCTCATTTGATCATAAATAAAAGCATCAGCTTTTGCTTGAATGACTTCTAAAATAGCCGCATTTTCTTTATCAAGTACTAGGATTTTTGCATTTTTAAGATTTTTTTGAGCATATAAATGCGCACTTGAACCTCTTTTTAAGGCAAGGATTTTTCCTTTTTGATTTAAATCTTCTATGGAATTAATATTTGATTTTTTAGCACTTAATATCGCTAAATTTGCCTTAGCATAAGGCAAGGTAAAATCTATTACTTTTTTTCTTTGTTCACTTATACTCATAGAAGACATGATGAGATCTATTTTTTGAGTTCTTAAAGCAGGTATAAGTCCATCCCAAGCTATGTTTTGAATTTTTAAATCATAGTTTTTTTCTTTGGCAAAGGCTTGTAAAAACTCTACACTAATACCACTTGGATTACCTTTGGTATCACTCATTTCAAAAGGAGGGTAGGCTAACTCCATGCCTACGATTAATTCTTTTGCATGAAGTGTAAAAAACAAGCTTAGTAAAAAAAGTATTTTTTTCATTTTTTAACTCCAAATTTAGCTAAAGCTTTCTCATAATCTTCTTTTGTATCTATACCTATGCTTTGACTTTGTATTTTTAGCATTTTGATTTTTTTGCCATTTTCTAAGGCTCTTAATTGTTCTAATTTTTCACATTCTTCCAAAGCTGAGTTTTTCAAAGTGCAAAATTCTTGTAAATTTTTAACCCTATATGCATAAATTCCAAGATGGGCTTTAAAATTTTGTTTATAATTTGCCCTTTCATAAGGAATTTTAGATCTTGAAAAATATAAAGCATAATCATTACTATCAGTAACTACTTTAACCAAATTAGGATCATCACAAGCTTTCGCATCTACTTCTTTGTAGCAACTACTCATAAAGCAAAGCTCATCTTCAAAAGCTTTTTGACTAAATTCCTTAAAATCTTTAATATTTTGTGTTTCTATAAAAGGCTCATCAGCTTGGACATTAATGATTAACTCATTTTCATTTAGTTTTAAAATTTGACAAGCTTCGTTGATTCTATCAGTGCCACTTTCGTGATTTTTACTTGTTAAAACTGCTTTTATATTGTGTTTTTGTGCTATTTTTAAAACCTCTGCATCATCAAGTGCCACGCACACTTCATCAACTTCTTGCATTTTTTTAGCTGTATAAATAAACATAGGTAAATTATCAATCTCACATAAAATTTTATTTTCAAAACGACTTGATTTTAATCTTGCTGGTATGATAATCATTGTTTTATCCATTCTATAATAGTTTGTTTTAGATTTTTGAGTTTGCAAACTTGATTTTGCTTTTGTACGCTTGTAAATAAGCTTGCGATATTTGGATGAATTTCTTGTTTAAATTCTTTTGCAAGTTCTTGCATGCAAGCTTGTTCATCTTGGCATTCTTTATTATAAATTGCTTGATACATACTCGGAGTAAATTTACTCCATTGTGCTGTGGAAGTAATAAGCGTAGTGGTGTTAGAATCAAGCATTTTAAAGCAAGTGCAAGTGTGAGGATCTAAAAGTCCTAAGTGGCTGTATTGTTTGATATATTGCATACACTCATCATCATTGCAAAAATCAGCTTCAAAGTCTTCTTGTAAAAGCTCTAGCTCTTTTTGGCTAAGCTCATAATATTTTTTATTCTTTAAAGCTTGCATAAGTTCTTTGGTGCGTTCATCTTTAAATTTATCAAAAAGCAAGCGTTCTATATTTGATGATATGAGTATATCCATAGCAGGAGAAATAGTCTTTTGTAAGCTTTTATTTCTTAAATCATATTTGCCTGTATTAAAAAACTCACTTAAGATATTGTTTGAATTGGAAGCAATTTTAATTTTACCTATATTTGCTCCCATTTTTTTAGCATAATAAGCTCCCAAAGCATCGCCAAAATTTCCACTTGGAATGATGATATCTATTGTTTTATTGATTTTCAAACTAGCATAATAATGATAGATGATTTGAAAAAGTATTCTTCCAAAATTAACTGAATTTGCAGCACTTAGACTTAACTTTTCTTCTTTTAAAGTATTTTTAAAATCCTCATCATTTAAAAGCGCTTTTAGAACATTTTGTGCATCATCAAAATTACCTTCAATGGCTATGGATTTTAAATTGCTTGCATTTGAGTGTGTCATTTGTAAAGCTTGAGTTTTACTTGTGCCTTCATTTGGGTAAATGCAAACTACTTTTATGCCTTTTTTATTTTCAAAGCTTTTTAGCGTAGCAGGCCCTGTATCACCACTTGTAGCGCACATGATTAAAAAATCATCATCTTTTTTTAAGTGTTCTAAAAGCACGCCAAAAGGTTGCAAAGCCATATCTTTAAAAGCTCTTGTTGGCCCATGGAATAATTCATTAATATAAAGCTTATCATTGATTTTTCTTAAATTAATAGGGCAGGTTTTATCATCAAAACTCTCATAAGTTTTCAAAGCTTTTTCAAAAACTTCAAGCTCTAAATCAAAATCAAAAGCTGCGATGATTTTTAAGGCTAATTCTTTGTAGTTTAAATTTTTCAAAGCTTCATTGTCAAGCTTTGGTAGATTAAGTGGTGCATATAAAGCATTATTAGGTGCACTAGGGCTAAGTAAGGCTTTTGAAAAGCTTACTTGGTGATTTTTATCTTGGGTTGAGTGTAGTAACATTTTCTTCCTTTTTGTTAAATTTATCAATATAATCTTGCAAAACTTGCTTAAAACTATCTTTTAAAACAATATCAAGATGGATAAGTTCAGTTTTAAAGCCAAAATCTTTTACTTTCACATAGTCTTTAAAGGTTAGCATTAAAGTGTCGCAATTGTGTTTTTTTAAAAGTTTTTCTAATTCTTCTTTTTTGAAAGTATAATGATCAGCAAAAAAATAACAAGCCCTAGCTTTGATAAAATGTTCATATAATCTAAAAGGCTTTGCAATAGAGCTTATTAAAATGGCTTTTTGATTTTCTTTTACATGAGAATAACGCACAAAATCTTCGTTTTCTTTAGCTATAAAATCAGCCCTTTTAGCAAAAGATTTTGGCAAACGATAAGCCCCACTAGGTAGGGTAAAATCAAAAAATGGCTCATCTTTACTTTGTAATAAAATATTAAGTTTTTTAATGTGAAATTTAGAAAAAGCATCGTCTAAAAGTATGATTTTTGCTCCAAGCTCGATAGCTTTTTGTATGCCTTTAACCCTATCTTCGCTTACTATCACTCCATTAATGTGCTTTGTAAGTGCATATTCCATAGCTTCATCGCCACTTTCTTTAATATCGCACAAAATTTCATCTTTATGCTTAACGATGATTAAGCCTTTACTTTGTCTTTTATAGCCTCTTAAGATGATAAAACAATTTTCAAACTCAGCTGCTATGGCTTTACAAATGGGAGTTTTTCCATTGCCTCCTAGGGTTAGATTGCCTATGCTTATAATGGGTAAATTAAAATCAAGTTCTTTTTTAAATTTAGTATTTAAAATCGCTATAATCATATATAAAAAGCTAAAAGGTAAAAGTAAAAAGGCTAGAGTTTTTTGCAAAAAATTAGGTTTAAAAAAATAGCGATCAAGCCAAGTCATATGTATTCTTTAATGTTGTTGGAAGTTTTCTTTTAAAGGCATTATTTTGCACACGCTCTAAGACTAAATTTTTTAAATTCTCATCAAAATTTTCCAAACTTTGATTGTTTTCTAAAGCTTTTAAAACTTCATCTAAAACTTCATATTTATAGCCAAGATCTTTTTCATCGCTTTGATTTGGCCAAAGATCAGCACTAGGGGCTTTTTGTATGAAATTTTCATGCACACCCATAAATTTAGCAAGCTCAAAAACTTCACTTTTATAAAGCGTAGCCAAAGGGTTAAAAGCACAAGCTAAATCCCCATAAATAGTCCCATAACCAAGCATAAGTTCGCTTTTATTAGAAGTGCCTACTACCAATGCATTGTGTAAAGCCGAATAATCATAAAGCAAACTCATACGCACTCTTGCAGCTAAATTTCCAAAGCGTAAAGGGTTTAAGTCTTGACAAATTTTTTCATAAGCACAAAGTACTTCATCAATATAAATAATCTTATGATGAATTTGCAAATCTTTACAAAGCATTAATGCATCATCTAAATTTTCTTTTTTAGAATGTTTTGTAGGCATTAAAAGCACAAAAAGTTTTTCACCTATTGCTTTTTTGCAAAGATGAGCTACTAAAGCTGAATCTATCCCACCACTTAAACCTAAGATGAGATTTTTATCTCCTGCTTGTTCTTTTATAAAATTGATCAATAATTCTTGTAATTTTGTATAATTCATAAAAAATCTTTAAATATTAATTTTTTAAAATTATATTTGATTTAGTTAAAAGGAAGTTTATATGCGTATTTTAAAACAACCATGCGGAATGTATGAAACAAATTGTTATATTATAGATCATAATAACAAGCAAATCATCATTGATCCAGGTGAAAATGCTTATGAGTTTATCAAAGAAAACGCAAGCAAACCTTTAGCTATTTTAAATACTCATGGTCATTATGATCACGTTTATGATAATGCTAAAGTTAAAAAGGTTTATGAAATTCCACTTTTTATCCATAAAGATGATGCTTTTATGCTAAAAGATCCTTTTAATTATGGTTTTGAGCATTCAAATGCTGATGTGTTGATAGAAAATGAAAATGAATTTAGTATAGATGAGTTTAAGTTTAAATTTCATCATTTTCCAGGGCATACTCCAGGGTGTTGCATGATAGAACTTGTGGGTGAAGATGTGCTTTTTAGTGGAGATTTTTTATTTTACCGTAGTATTGGTAGATGGGACTTTCCTTACTCAGATGCAGCCAAGATGAAAGAGAGTTTGCTTAAAGTTTTAGCTTATGAAAAAGATTTTAGATTACTTCCAGGGCATGGAGAAGAAAGCACTTTAAAAGAAGAACAAAAAGCAATTCCTGCTTGGTTAAGGTATTTTCACTAATGGATAAGGTTTTATATTTTTTAAGTTTTTTGCTGATTTTAAGTGCGGTTTTGAGTTTTTTTAAGCCCAAAGAAACAAAAAAGAAATTTTTTCACAAATGCCCATGTTTTAGAGCGGTGGAAAATGGTTTAATGAGTAGAATTTGCATTTATGCAGGAAGTTTTGGTTTTATGTATTCTGTGCTTTATATAGGATTTGGAGTGTATGATAAAAAGCTTTTCATGATTTTGCTTTTATCTTTTGCGATATGGTATTTTGCTTGGGTTTTAAAAAAAGAGTAAAAAACTATCATTAAAAATGTTAAAATACTTTTTTAATTATCAAAAAGGGTATCAAAATGAGAAAAAGCATAGCAGAATGGCAAAAACAAGAGCTACTTTTACTTTCCTTGCCTCATGAAAATAGCGATTGGAAGCCTTATTTAGAAGAGATTTTACAAAGTTATGAAGAATTTGTTAAAGCTGTGGCAAATTTTCAAAAAGTTTTACTTATAGCGCCAAATGAAAAAGATTTTCAAAGATTTAAGCATATAAAAAACGTTGATTTTTTTAAGTGTGATACTAATGATACTTGGATTAGAGATTTTGGTGCAATTGATGTGCTTGAAGATGATAAAACTATAGGGCTTGATTTTACTTTTAATGCTTGGGGGGATAAATTTCAAAGCATTTTAGATAATGCGGTAAATTCAAAACTTTTTGCACAAAAATTATCTGGAAAATTAGAAAAAATTGATTTTATTTTAGAAGGTGGGAGTATTGATTTTAATGGGCAAGGAGTAATGCTTACAACGAGTGCTTGTTTGTTAAATGAAAATAGAAATTCCCGTTTAAATAAAGAGCAAATTGAAGCTAAGTTAAAAGAAATTTTTGGCTTAAAACAAATTATATGGTTAAATCATGGTTATATAAAAGGTGATGATACTGATCATCATATAGATACTCTAGCAAGATTTATCAATGAAAAAACCATTGCTTATTGCGTGTGTAAAGATGAAAACGATGAACATTATAAGCCCTTAAAAGCTATGGAGGAAGAACTTAAAAAAACAGGGTTTGATTTATTAGAGCTTCCTTTACCTAAGCCTTTATATTTTGAAGGTAAAAGGCTTGGTGCTACTTATGCAAATTTTGTTTTTGTTAATGGTGGCTTGATAGTGCCAACTTATAATGATGAAAACGATGCTTTGGTATTAGAAAATTTACAAAAAGCATGTAAAGATAGAAAAGTAGTAGGAGTTGATGCAAGAGTGTTTTTAAGACAAAATGGTTCTTTGCATTGTTCTTGTCAAAACCGCTATGAAGGTCAAAGATGAATTTGCAAAAAAGCGCAACCATCATCGCAAGTGTATGTGCTGTTTTTTTAGCTATTGTTAAATTTATAGTAGGTTTAGCTTCGGGTTCTGTTGCGGTGCTTTCTAGTGCGATTGATTCTTTACTTGATTGTGTGATTTCGGGTTTAAATTTTTTAGCTTTGAAAAAAAGCTCTCAAGGATCTAGTAAAGAATATAATTTTGGCCTTAGTAAAATTGAAGCATTAATGGGGTTTTTTGAAGGTCTTGTGATTAGCGGGATTGGGGTTTATATTTTTTATGAGAGTGTTTTGAAAATTCACAATCAAGAAAGTGTAGAAAAACTTGATCTTGGAATTTATGCCATGGCTTTTGCTATGCTTGTGACTTTGTGTTTGGTAGTTTTTTTAAATTATGTTGCCAAAAAAACAAAAAGCTTGATTATAAAAGCTGATAGCTTACACTATAAAATAGACTTTTTAACTAATGCTCTAACGCTTTTAGCACTTGTGATTATAGCTTTTACAAATTATCATTTTATTGATGGTTTGTTTGGTATAGCTATAAGTTTATATACGATTTTTTCAGCTTTTAAAATTATAAAAGAAAGTTCTAAAATTTTATTAGATGTGGCAATTGATAAAGAGCAAGTTGAAGTGATTAAGCAAATTATAAGTGCAAATAAAGAGGTCAAAAGCTTTCATCATTTAAAAACTAGAAAAAGTCCTGATATACTTTATGTTAGTGTGCATTTAGTTTTTGAACCTACAATATCACTTTTAAAAGCTCATAAAATCGGTGATGAGATTGAAGATAGTATAAGGGAGCATTTTAAAGATGATTTTTGGAATATTCATGTACACTTAGACCCTTATGATGATTCAGAAGAAGAAAGGAGTAAAAATGAAATTAGCACTCATACAGCAAGAATTTAAACAAAATAAAGAAAAAACTATAAAAAAAACATGCGAACTTATCAAACAAGCAGCAAAAGAAAAGGCTGAACTTGTATGCTTGCAAGAGCTTCATCAAACGCAGTATTTTTGTCAAAGTGAAAATACAGACTTTTTTGATTTAGCCAATGACTATGAAGAAGATGTTAAGTTTTGGTCTAATGTAGCTAGGGAAAATAAAGTTGTTTTGGTAACTTCTTTATTTGAAAAAAGAAGCGCAGGGCTTTATCATAATACTAGCGTGGTATTTGAAAAAGATGGCTCCATAGCAGGTAAATACCGTAAAATGCACATACCTGATGATCCTTGTTTTTATGAAAAGTTTTATTTTACTCCAGGTGATTTGGGTTTTGAACCTATACAAACAAGTGTTGGAAAACTTGGGGTTTTAATATGCTGGGATCAATGGTATCCTGAAGCTGCTAGGTTAATGACTTTAAAAGGAGCTCAAATTTTGATTTATCCTACTGCTATTGGTTGGTTTGATAAGGATGAAAAAGAAGAAAAACAAAGACAGCTTGAAGCTTGGATAGGTGTGCAAAGAGGCCATGCTATAGCTAATGGCTTACCTGTAGTAGCTATTAATAGAGTGGGTTTTGAAAAAGATGAAAGCGGTGTGGAAGATGGCATAAGATTTTGGGGAAATTCTTTTGTTTTTGGGGCTCAAGGCGAAGAGCTTTTTAGAGCTGATGATAAACAAGAGCTTTGTAAAATCATTGAAATTGATATGCAAAGATGTGAAAATGTGCGTAGGTGGTGGCCATTTTTACGCGATAGACGCATAGAGTATTTTCATGAATTAAATAAAAGATTTATTGACTAAAAGGAGAAAAAATGAAAAAAGTTTTAGTGCCTTTGGCAAAAGGTTTTGAAGAAGCTGAATTTATAGGTATAGCTGATGTTTTAAAAAGAGCAGGAGAAGCTAGTGGAAATTTAGAAGTAATTATTGCTTCACTAGATGATGAGCTTTTGGTACAAGGAGCTAATGGAATTTGCATAAGGGCTGATGTGAGTTTATCTAGTGTTGATCAAGAAAATTTAGACGCAATTGCTTTGGCGGGTGGATTTGAAGGTATGATGAATTTAAAAAATAATCAAGCTATCATAAAAATCATACAAGATTTACATGCTAAGAAAAAAATCGTAGCAGCTATTTGTGCTTCACCTATGGTGTTAGCTAAAGCAGGGGTGATAAATGGGGAGTTTTCTTGCTATCCTGGTTGTGAAGTAGGTATTGAAGGTGTAAGAGTAAATAAAGCAGTTGTGGTAAATGAAAATGTCATCACAGCAGCTGGGCCTGCTACAGCTATTTTGTTTGGTTTAGAGCTTGCTAAACATTTATGCTCAGAAGAAATTTATCAAAAACTTTATGAAGGTATGCTTGTTCCTTTAACAAAATAAACCCTCGCTAATGAGGGTTTAGCTTACATTTGTTTCATAAGCTTAGTGATTTCACCCTCATGAGGAAATCTATCTACTTCGCAGTTAAACAAGTCTTTTTTAGAGTAAATGATTTTGCCATCTACTTCTACTATAAAATGACCACCACCTTTTTCTATGGTAGAAATTTGCACATCTTTGAATTCATTTTGTATTTCTTCTGCAACCCTTGCAGCTTGTGGTTTGTAATTTCAAAGATTACAATAATAAATTTTTACTTCCATTTTTTACTCCTTTTTTGAAAGTAAGCTATTATACATTTTTTATGCTTGTAAGTTTTAAATTTAAGGTTTTTTTTTATAATAATAAAAAAATACAAGGGGAAATATGAGCCAATTTACACATTTGCATTTACACACGGAATATTCTTTACTTGATGGAGCAAATAAACTCAAAGAGCTTGCTAAAACGCTAAAAGCGCAAGGTGCAACAAGTGTTGCTATGACTGATCATGGAAATATGTTTGGGGCTATTGATTTTTATAAAACGATGAGGGCTGAGGGGATTAAACCTATCATAGGGCTTGAAGCGTATTTGCATAATCATGATGATTTAAGTGATAAAAGCTCAAGACAACGCTTTCATATTTGTTTGTTTGCTAAAAATGAAATTGGTTATAAAAATTTGATGTATTTAAGCTCGCAAAGCTATATACATGGTTTGTATTATTACCCAAGGATTAATAAAAAGCTATTAGAAGCACATAGTGAGGGTTTGATTTGCTCGTCTGCGTGTTTGCAAGGTGAGGTTAATTGGCATTTAAATACCAAAAATGAAAGAAATTTAAAATTTGGCGCAAAAGGTTATGAAGGCGCAAAAGAAGCTGCGCTTTGGTATAAAAAGGTTTTTGGAGATGATTTTTACCTTGAGATTATGCGTCATGGCATTGATGATCAAAAATTTATCGATGATTCTATCATCAAACTTGCTAAAGAGCTTGATATAAAAATCATCGCAACCAATGATACGCACTATACTTTTAAAGAAAGAGCAGCTGCGCATGAAGTATTTATGTGTATAGCTATGGGGGTTAAGCTTGATGATCCAGGGCGTTTAAGACATGAAGTGCATGAGTTTTATGTAAAAACACCAGAGCAAATGAGTGAGCTTTTTGCTGATATTCCTGAAGCCATTGAAAACACTCAAGAAATAGCTAATAAATGCAATCTAGAATTAAAACTAGGTGATCCAACACCACCAAATTTTAAATTTACCCGTGAATATGCGAAAAAATACGGCTTAAATTTAAGTCAAGAAGATCAAGAATTTAGCTTTGATAATGATGATATAGTTTTTGAGTATCTTTGTAAAAAGGGCTTGGAAGAAAGACTTCAATTTATCGATGAGAGTAAGCACCAAGAGTATAAAGATAGGCTTGATTTAGAAATTAGTATTATTAAAAATATGAAATTTTCAGGTTATATGCTAATCGTTCATGATTTTATCGCTGCAGCTAAGGAAAAAGATATACCAGTTGGCCCAGGGCGTGGGAGTGCTGCGGGGAGTTTGGTTTCGTATTGTTTGAAAATTACAGATTTAGATCCTATACCTTACAATCTTCTTTTTGAGAGATTTTTAAATCCTGAGCGTGTATCAATGCCCGATATTGACGTGGATTTTTGCCAAGATAGAAGAGGGGAGGTAATTGATTATGTTATTGATAAATACGGAGCTGAAAAGGTTGCGCAAGTCATTACCTTTGGTAAGCTTTTAGCAAAGGGAGTAATCCGTGATGTGGCTAGGGTTTGTGATATGAGCATACCTGATGCGGATGCTTTGGCAAAATTAGTTCCTGAAGAGCTAAAAATCACTTTAGAAAAAGCCTATGAGCAAGAACCAAAAATAGCTGAATTTGTAAATTCTCATCCAAAAGGGCGTCAGGTTTGGGACTTTGCTAAAGCACTAGAGGGTTTAAATAGAAACGCAGGTATGCATGCAGCCGGAGTTGTGATATCTAATGAAGCTTTGTGGAATAAAGCTCCACTGTTTAGACAAAGCAAAAACGATGAGCGTCATTTAGTTACGCAGTATTCTAAAGAATATCTTGAAGATGTAGATTTAATCAAATTTGACTTTTTGGGTTTAAAAACTCTTACAGTAATTGATAATGCGATTAAGCTAGTAAAAAAGCGCTATGGTAAAGATGTAATTTGGGAAAAGATTGATATGAATGATCCTAAGGTTTATAAAACCATACAAAGTGGTAATACCTTGGGCATTTTCCAAATAGAATCAGGCGGTATGCAAAGTTTAAATGCTAGGTTAAAGCCTGAAAGATTTGAAGATTTAATCGCGGTTTTAGCTTTATATAGACCAGGGCCACTTGATAGTGGGATGGTGGATGATTTTATCGATATCAAGCATGGTAGAAAGGCTGCAACTTATGCATTTGAAGATTTAAAACCTATACTTGAAAATACTTATGGGGTTATAGTTTATCAAGAGCAGGTTATGCAAATAGTGCAAAAAATCGGTGGTTTTTCTTTGGGCGGGGCTGATAATGTGCGCCGTGCTATGGGTAAGAAAAAAAGAGAAATTTTGGATAATCTTAAAGCAGAGTATCTAGAAGGAGCTAAAAAACAAGGCTATGATGAGAAAAAGGCTGATGATTTATTTGAGCTTATTTTGAAATTTGCTGAATATGGTTTTAATAAATCTCACTCAGCTGCTTATGCACTTATAACCTTTCAAACAGCGTATTTAAAGACTTATTATCCAAGTGAGTTTATGGCTGCACTTTTAACAAGTGAAGAAAGCAATGTAGATAAGGTCGCAAAATACATTGAAGAGATGAAAAGAATGAACATCAAGCTTTTGCCACCAAGCATTAACAAAGCCCAAAGAGAATTTAGTGCAACTAAGCTTGAAGATGGTTCTGAAGCTATTATTTATGGGCTTGGAGCGATTAAGAGTGTGGGAATTCCTGCGATAGAAAATATCATGGCAATTCGTAAAGAAGAGGGTTTTAGTGATTTTGATGATTTTATAAGTTCGATTGATCCAACTAAAATTAATAAAAAAACTATTGAAAATTTGGCAAAATCAGGTGCTTTTGATGAGTTTGGCTATACTAGAAAATGCTTAGTGGATAATCTTGAGCTTATTTCAGAAACAAGTAGGAAAATTGCTGAAGTTAAAAGAAACTCCACTGCTTCACTTTTTGGAGAAGAAGAAATAGCTGCAGATATCAAAGTAGGGCTTCATGATAGTAAAATAGAATTTGAACTAATGGAAAAACTAGGCTATGAAAAAGAAATCTTAGGAATTTATGTATCAGGCCATCCTTTAGATAAATTTGCAAGTCAAATAGAAGGCATAGAGTATTTTAAAAGTATGGACTTTGAAACACTCAAAGGCGAAGGTGAGCTTTTGGTTGTAGGAAAGATCGAAGATTTTAAATCGATGATGAGTAAAAGTGGTAAAAGATATGCCAAGGCTGTGATTTTAGATTTTTATTCTACTTTTGATATGATCATCTTTGAAGCCCAAGTAGAAAAAGTTGAGGCGCTTTTTAAAGAAAACAAAGATGAAGCCTTTGCCTTTTTACTAAGATATAAAAACAACGACAATGACTTAAGCTTTAGTTTAAATGAAATTTATACTCTAGAAGAAGCAAAGGAAAATGAGCTAAAATCTTTTAGTAAGAAAAAAAGCTTTGCAAAAAAAGAAAATAAAGAAGAATTTACCCAAGAGCCTATGAAATTTGAAGAAAATATCATAGAACTTGATATTAACAAGCTTAGTAAAGATATGGTGTATGAAATTTATGATCTAGCTAATACAAGGCACAATCCAAAAGATACTAATAACAAAAAGCTTGTGTTAAAAGTGCTTGATATGGGTAGTTGCTTGCTTTATCATACAAATTTTGTTCTCTCGCAAGAAGCTATGGATGTGATAGCTCAAAAATGTAAAGGTTAAAATATAGACATTAAAAGTCCATTTTATATAGTATAATTATATCAATACAATATAAAAAGGATAAAAAATGGCTTTAGCGGTTGAGACTATTCAAGATTATACCATCCAAAAAGGTAAAAAATCTTTTTGGATGTGTTTTAACATTCCAAATAATGATTTTCATGTCAATAAAACAAAACATAGTGATTTGTTTGACAAAGACAAGACAGATTATAAAGCTAGAGATGAATTTTTAGCTTTTATGAAAGAAAATTTTCCAAAAACAAAACTAACTATGGTATTTGATACGGCTCCGGTGGGGTATTTGTTGTATCCTTATTTGGGTAGTCTTGCTGTTGATTGTGAGGAAAATGATGAGGTTTATAAGGCTATAAACAAAAAATACGAAGATGAAAATTGCATGCCAAAATCCATGAATGCAGTTTTTTGGGAAATGAGTCTTGAAGTAGCTAAAGAACTACATGAGGCTAGGAAATTTGATTATGAAAATTTTTAAAGGTAAAAAATGCAAATACAAACTTATGTAAAAGAAGCTTTAGACAAAGCAGAGGTAATCATCATCACAGCTGGAGCTGGCATGGGAGTAGATAGTGGTTTGCCTGATTTTAGAGGAAAAGATGGTTTTTGGAGGGCTTATCCGCATTTGCAAAAACTAGACATAGACTTTGAACGCATGGCTAATCCTACAAATTTTTATACAAACGCACAGCTTGCTTGGGCTTTTTATGGACATAGATTTAAATTATACAAAGATACTAAGCCACATAAAGGTTATGAGATACTTTTAAAACTTGCAAAAAGCAAACAAGATTATTATGTCGTTACGACTAATGTAGATGGACATTTTAAAAAGGCTGGCTTTGATGAGAATAAGATTTATGAATTTCATGGAAATATAAATTATTTACAATGTTTTAATTATGCATGTGGTGATTTGATTTGGCAAATGCAAGAGGAATTAGATATAGATATGGAAAATTTCAAAGCCTTGTCTTTGCCAAAATGCCCTAGATGTCAAGGTTTAGCAAGGCCAAATATCTTGATGTTTAATGATGGTAGTTTTAATGATAGCCGTTATTTTTTACAAAAGCAAAGTTATAAAAACTGGCTTAAACCCTTAGAGGGTAAAAACATCTTGCTTATAGAGCTTGGAGCTGGTAAAGCTGTACCTAGTATGCGTATGTTTAGTGAGGATTTTTGTAAAAAAAGCAAAGCTAGAACACTTTTAAGGATCAATCCAAATGAGTGTGATTTTCCAAAGTTTTTTAGAAATGGCATAGGACTTAAGATGAAAGCTTTGAAAGCTTTGGAAATGATAGATAGCTTGATATAATAAGCTTAAAATTTAGAAAGGCTATAAATGAGTGATGAAAATAAAGTAAATTCTTGTGTTGTGAGTTTGAAAGAGTTGGTGTGTGGTAAAGTAGATGGTAAAAATGATCAAAATAAGGAAAAATCAAAGATATTTTCAGAAAATAATTTTTCTTTAAACATACCTGATTATCAACGCCCTTATGCTTGGGGGTATAGAGCAAGTTAAAATTCTCTTGAAGTAATCAAAGATAAAGCCTAAGGCTTTATCTTTTCATAAATTTAGCAAGGACTTTATTTTTGCTTCTTATCTTACGAAAATACTCTTTTGATAAGATATCTTTTAAAATTTTAGCATTGTTGTAGCTTAGATTAGTTTTTCTTTGTATGTAAGAAATGGCTTTATTTGCTAAATTTTTCTCTCTTGATTTTTTTATCAAAGCCTTATCTAAAGTAGCTATTTTAGGCATGTTTTTGATAAATTCTAGATACTCTTCTTTGCTTTCAAAGGGAGAATCTTCAAAACTAAACGGAACCTGACTTGGTATTTTTTTCTTTTTCATGTTTTCCTCCATATTTTTAAAATGATATTCTAGCATAAAATATAGACAATCTTAGTCTATAAAATTCTAATATAATTTCATTTTATAAAGGAAAGTGATGAAAGAAGTTAGGATTGTTATTGATGATGAATTTGATCATGTAAGAGATTTTCAAAATGGCTTTGCGGCGGTAAAAAAAGCTGGTAAGTATAGCTTTATAAATAGCAGTGGAGAATTAATTTGTGATTTTTTATATGATGAGGTTTTAAATTTTAGTCAAAATTTAGCAGGTGTTATGATAAATGACAAATGGGGTTTTATAGATACTAAGGCTAAGGTGGTAGTGGATCTTGTATATGATGATGTTTGTAGTTTTGTAAATGATTATGCACTTTTGCGACAAGGAAATGAAAATATCATCATAGATACTCAAGCAAATATCATTTTAAAGACTGAATATGATGGCATTATAAGACTCAGTGATAAGCTTTTTAAGATCAAAAAAGGCGATGTGTTTGCATTGATTGATCAGAATGGAAATTTTTTAAGTGATTTTGAGTTTTTAAGTATAAAAAGACTAAATGAAAAATTATTTTTATGCAAGCAAAAGATCAATGGCAAGGTTAAATGCGGAGTTTTGAATGAATTTGCAAAGCTTGTTTTAGAGGCTAAATTTGATGATATTAGCTTGATAAATGATGAGTATTTGCTAGTGTTTGATGGGTTTTTGTATGGTTTGTTTGATGTAAATTTAAATTGCATTTTTGATCCTATGTATAAGGATGTGAAATTTATAGCCAAAGATATGATCAAAGTCAGGGTAGGGACTAAATATACTTTGGTAGATAAAAACAAAAATGAGCTTAGTGAGAATAGTTTTGATTTTATGAAGATTATTGATGATGAGCTTGTTTTGTTTTTAGAAAATTCTAAATTTGGTTTCATGGATCAAAATGGGATGTTAATTTGTGAAGCTAAATTTGATGAAGTTGGAGAATTTGTTGGTGGATTGGCTTGCGTAAAGATAGCTAACAAATACGGCTTTATAGATAAAAATGCCAAAATCATCATCGATGTGATGTATGATGAGCTTAGGTTTTTTAGTGAGAATTTAGCAGCCTTTTGTGTAGAAGGAAAATGGGGTTTTATCAATACAAAAGGAAAAACCATCATAGAAGCAAAATACGATGATGTAAGTAACTTTAGCGAAGGTTTAGCTGTAGTAAAAAAAGATGGTAAATACGGCTATATTAATACAAAAGGAAAAATCATCATAGAAGCAAAATACGATGAGGTAAATAGCTTTAGCGAAGGCATAGCAAGTGTAAAAAAAGACAATAGATATTTTTTGATCAATCAAAATGATGAGATACTTTGTGAGCATGAGTATGAGTATATGTCCTGTTTTAGCTGTGGTTTGGCATTAGTTTTAACAAGTGATGGTTTTATTTATGTGGATAAAAATGCAAATATTGTTATAAAAGAGCATTTTGATGAGGCGTTTGATTTTAAAGAAGGTTTAGCACAAGTTTGTATAGATAATCAATGGGGTTTTATTAATACAAATGGAGAATTTGTGCTTGACTTGCAGTTTGAAAATGTAAATGATTTGGGCAATGGAATTTATGAGCTTAGTAAAAATGGACATAAATTTTACTTAGAATACAACGGAAAAATAACCCTTAATCCTTTTTCTCAAAGACAAATTGAATGTATAAGCAAGGATATAGGCTGGAGAATTTTAAGGTTGCTAGAGTTAAAAGTGTAAAGGAAAAATATGCGAGGAAATAATCTTAATGAAATGATAAGAATTTATGATAAATACATGTCTATTTATGGAGATAGTGGTGTGTTTAGACTAGATGATGATGATTTGTTGTATGCAAGTGAAATTTTAAATAAAGGAGGATTTTTTTGCTATGATGAGAAAATAGTTGATAGAGAGTATGATTTGATGTGTTATTTTGCTGTGATATTTTTACCTAAAAATGATTTAGCAAAACACGCTATTAAAATTTTAAAAACTTTGGAGAAAAATAGAGTTGGAGAACGCATGAAATTTTGGTTTTGCGATGATGAAAATTACGCTAAAATAAAAATTATTAGTTTATATATGGAAAGGAAATAAATATGGAAAATTTTTTAGAACAATTTAAGGAATTTAAGGAAAAAAACAAATCAAACTACAATCCTTTATTAAAGGTTTTGCCTGCTCATGATGAGGTGAATTTGCATAGTGGAATTTTAAAATCTTTACTTGATCCTAGTGAAAATCATAAACAAGGAAGATTATTTTTAGATTTATTTTTAAATGAGATAGGATTAAAAGATTGGTTTAGAGAAAGTGATGATGTAAAAGTCTTAAAAGAATATAAAAATATAGATATTTATATACATAATGGCACCAAACACATTATACTAGAAAATAAAATTTGGGCGAAAGATCAACATCAACAAATTGCTAGGTATATAGATACATTAAATAATGGAGAAAAGAAAGATATCACGGTGATTTATCTTACTCCATATGGCGATAGAGATCCTAGTGAGAATAGTTTAAATGGTTGGAATATAGAAAATGTTGAAAATGAATTATTCTTAAAAAGAGGCAACGATAAAGTGCTATATAGACAAATTTCTTATGAGAAAGAAATTTTAACTTGGTTAAAAAAATCTCAAGAAAAGGTTAAAAATTTTTGCAATTTAAACCAAACTATAGAATTTTACAAAGATGCTATAAATAATGTCATAGGCAATGGTAGTGATATAATAAGCTTTTTGCAAAAGGAAAGTAAAGTTGGTTTTGAACAATTGTTTAAAGATTTAGTTAATAATAAGTCAAAATTATTGCCAAAAATATCAATGTATGAAAGAGATTATATTATCAATAAGTTTTTAGAAGAAACTTGCAAAGTTTTTGATAATGATTTTAGCATTGATAATGGCTCAAGCTATATTCAATTTATACTCAAACCAAAGAATTTAAGTAATAATGATGTATATTTTGCTTTTGCTTGGTTTGATACTACAAATTCTAAAAATTGGAAAAATTTTGGAATCAGACTTATAGGTGATATATCACAAGGAGATAGAGAAAAAATTCAAGAGAAAATACCTGAATTTAACGGATACACTTTATCTAATTATATAGTTTTTGATGAAAAATCTACAGCAGAAACAATACGAGATTTTATTAAAAAAAATAAAGAAAAAATCAAAGAATTAAATGAAAAATTAAACGGAGTAAAAAACAATGAAAACACGTGATATTTTACTAGAAAAATGGAATGATTTTCATAAAAACTTATGTAGAGAATTTATCCATCATGAAGTTTTTAACAATTACAATGTAATAGAAGCTTTAAAAGAAAGTGAAAATTATCATTGTGAAGTAAAAACCATAGATGAAGAGATAGTGCTAAATCCACAAGCTAAAATTCATATTTTAAGTTTTAAGCTCAGTGATGATAGAAAACTAAAAATAATCAATCAGTTTTTAAAAAACAATAAATACACAGGATGTTATTATGATGTCTTTTATACAAATGAGGCAAATGTGTATGAGGTTTTAAAAATCGAATTTTAATCCATAGCTTTAAGCTATGGATTAAGCTTTTAAAATTTTTATCATGGTTAAATTTACAGCATTCTAGTAAGGCTTGATGGAGAGCTTTTTTTATTTTCACTTATATTTTGCATAGCTTCAAAACTTTGCATAGCTTCGCTTTTGTTATGGATTAAATTTAAATTTTTATAAGCTTGCTTTATATCAGGATTAAAGCTAGTAAAACTTTTTTATAAAACTTCCTTGCATTTTATAATGATTTTTATTAAAAAAGGTATCATAAGATCTTTGGTATTTTTTATATTTAACAAATGCTTGCAAAATTTAGGAAAAGCAAGTGCTAAATTTCTTATAACACCTTTTTTCAAAGCTTGCATTATAAGCAAGCACGCAAACATTTTAAATTAATTTAGGTTTTTTAGTTTTAATTCTTCGCCTTTTTTAAGTAAAAATAAATTCGTATCAAATTTTAATATCTCACTATAACAACAATTTTCATCTACATCTTCAAAACCTATGTAATCATATCCAACACCCTTAATAAGATCCAAGACAACATCATACTCTGTTTCTATAACCAAATTTCCTTGTTTATCTATAAAGCCATATTCTTCATTAAGCACAACTATAGCTAAACCTTCGCTAAAATCCCAAGCATAATCATACTTTGCTTCTATAACCAAATTTCCTTGCTTATCTATAAAGCCCCATTTTCCATTAAGCTCAATTCCAGCTAAACCTTCGTTAAAGCTTAAAGCATTATCATATTTTGCTTCTATAACTAAATTTCCTTGCTTGTCTACAAAACCACATTTTCCATTAAGCTTAACTCCGGCTAAACCTTCGCTAAAACCCAAAGCATTTTCATATTTTGCTTCTATGATGAAATTTCCTTTTTTATCTATAAAACCCCATTTTCCATTAAGCTTAACTCCAGCTAAACCTTCGCTAAAATTAAAAATATCATCATATTTTATTTCTATAACTAAATTTCCTTTTTTATCTATAAAACCCCATTTTCCATTAAGCTTAACTCCAGCTAAACCTTCGCTAAAACCCAAAGCATAATCATACTTTGCTTCTATGATGAAATTTCCTTTTTTATCTATAAAACCATATTTTCCATTAAGCTTAACTCCAGCTAAACCTTCGCTAAAACCCAAAGCATTTTCATATTTTGCTTCTATGATGAAACTTCCTTTTTTATCTATAAAACCATATTTTCCATTAAGCTCAACTCTAGCTAAACCTTCGCTAAAATTCCAAATACCATCATACTCTGTTTCTGCAACTAAATTTCCTTTTTTATCTATAAAACCCCATTTTCCATTAAGCTTAACTCCAGTTAAACCTTCGCTAAAATCCCAAGCATCATCATACTTTGCTTCTATGACTAAATTTCCTTGTTTATCTATAAAACCATATTTTTCATTAAGTTTAATTTTTGATAATTCTTCTTTTTCATTATAGCCAATTTCATCATATTCATTATTTATGATTATCTCCCCTTTTTTATCTATAAAACCATAGCCACATTTTCCATTAAGCTCAACTCTAGCTAAACCTTCGCTAAAACCCATAGCATAATCATATTTTGCTTCTATGATGAAATTTCCTTTTTTATCTATAAAACCCCATTTTCCATTAAGCTCAACTCTAGCTAAACCTTCGCTAAAATCATAAATATCATCATACTTTGCTTCTATAACTAAATTTCCTTGTTTATCTATAAAGCCATATTTTGTTTTTGTGCTACAAAATCCATATAAATCATCATTTAAGCTATAAATACTTCCAGCTATTTTTTTAGTATGTTTCCATTGATATCAAATAAGATCGAATCTTCTAAAAAACTTGCATAATACATTTCATCTTTTTTTATAACACCACAATTTGTTATTTTTTTGTTAGCAAGTTTTTTATCTAGTTTTAAAAGTGTTGTTTTCATGTGTTTTCCTTTTTAATTGATATGGTTATTATTATAATGTATTTTTATAGACTACTGCTGTCTAGTTTGATAATTTTTGCTTAGAGATTGATATAAAAACTCTAAGCAGTAACTTTTAATATAGTTATTATTTTACAAGCTCTTCTAAATGTTTTAAAATTTTTACCATGGCTAAGGTATCAAGTTTGCAGTATTCTAGTAAGGCTTGGCGGTAAGCTTTTCTTTCGTTTTCATCCATATTTTGCATAGCTTCAAAACTTTGCATAGCTTCGCTTCCATTATGGATTAAATTTAAATTTTTATAAGCTTGCTCCATATCAGGGATCAGAGCTGGTAAAACTTTTTTTATAGAATAACTTCCTTGCATTTTATAATGATAATAATCTTTATTTTGAAAAGGTATCATAAGATCTTTGATGTTTTTTTCTATATTTAACAAATGTTCGCTAAATTCAGGAAAAGCAAGTGCTAAATTCCTTATTACACCTTTTTCAAAACTTGCATTATAAGAAAGCACACAAACATCTTTCGGTATATCGTTGATTAAATTTTTTGCAAACTCATATCTTGGATCGATCCCACATTCGCTCAAAAATTCCTTATGTTCTAACTTGTCTTTATGGTCTATATGTAAAGAGTATTGAAAAGGAATTTGCATATAAGGTCTTATACCTTTATATTCAGGTATAGCTTGCATAAATGTTTCAAAATCTAAATGATATATAGGATAGGTTAGAGTATCTAAGAATTTTTTGATATTTTCTTTGTTTATATAGATTTCTTTATTAAGTGAAGCTTTGATTTGAATTTGTTGGTTTTTGGTAAAGATAGATAGATCATCTAAATCTTCAAAATTATAAGTATTTTGATAATAAAATTCAAAACTTTTTTTAAATTTTGGTATATTAAAAACATTTTCTTTTTCACATAAATTTCTTTGTTTAATCCAGCAATACTCATATCCATCGCACTCATAAGGATCAAAGCAATGTGTTCCTATGTCTATATCTGGCTCTTCTTTTTTGCTTAAAATTTCTTCAAAGTATTTTAAATTTTCTTTAACTTGGTTTTGATTTAATAAAACTTCTTTTGTGATATCATTGATCTTAAAAAGTTGATTTATATCAAGAAAATCACTTCTATAGTATTCATTGTTTAAATGTATCAGGTTAACTTGTTTGATTTTATAATTTAAATTTGATAAAACATAATACTGCAAAGCACAATCATCTATATAAACATCTTTTAAAGATGTAGAGCTTTTTACTTCATTTATGATCAAACCGTCTTTGGTATTTTGCAAAATATCTATCATGATCAAAATACCATCGTAGCAAAAAGTAGCTTCGTAAATCACTTCTTGGTTATTTTCTAATAGTTTTCTAGTTTGTTCGCATTTTTCATCAAAAGAACTACCTTCAAACTCTATCTTTACTCCATTTGGAAAAAGATTACAGGCTAGCTCGCCTACTTTATTACCTATGTCAGTTTTTGTTGATTTGTTAGATGAATTTAAAACATCTTTGTTGTAAGTATTTAACCAAAGAGATTTAGCACATTGTGCGCCTCTTGTGTATCTTGATTTTGAAAAAAACATTATTTACCTTTCTTTGTTGTTTTGTTTGAATTTTAGCCTATTTTATTAAAATAGGCTAGAGTATTATTTTTTCAAAGGTTTATCTCGCATTAGAGCATAAATTAGTCCGCTTGAAAAAGCAAAGCGTGCTAACGCATTTTGTTTTTCTTCTCTTCTTTGCGCTACGGTTTTAAGATTGCTTTTTCTAAAAACTGCAAAAATACTAAGTCCATACCATAATCCTAATGTTATTTTTAAAGGTAGTATTAAAATCATTAGTAATGGATTATTACGATTATCTCTTAGTGTTGTGTATGCTATATATAATACAACGCATGCCCATATAAAAGCAATGACACCCATAATCATTAGCGCAGTATCTCTTTCTATTCGCATTAGAAATAATGTCATAAAGATTATAAAGGCTAAAGGCAATACAGCAAATAATCCAACACACAAGCTAAGATCTATTGTATTTCTATATATAATCACTTTACCTTTTAATCCATAATACACAAGCACTGCGGCTATGATGATATATATTAAGATAGCTATGGTGATGATTATTGTATTGGTATAATCTTCTTGAGCTATTTTTGTGCTTGTATTATTATCTATAGTTTTTTCTATTGTTATATCTTGTTGTGCTGTTGTATAATTTACTTCAGCATTGGCAAAAGTAAAGCATATACACATTAACATGCTTAAAATTAAAAATAGTTTTTTCATTTTATTCCTTTGTTTTTGATTTGTTATTTTAAATTTTTATGTTGATTTTTATTTTTTAATACCTCCTTATGTTATAGATTTACAATAGTTTTTAATTTTGTTGTAATTATATGTTATTTTAACGGACGGTGTTTGTCTATTTTTTATTTTTTTATTTTGGTATAATTAACAATGCAAAAATTAAGTTATAATTATAAAAATCAAAACTAAGGAAAACAATGAGTGATTTAAAAACTAGATTAAACGAAAATAAAAATAAAAATTTTGCTTATTTTTTTGATAAAGATGGAAAATGTTATATTTATCATACTAAATTTGGTAGAGAAAGAAATAGTGTAATTTTAGAAAATGATGATATTGAATTAAGGTTTAAAGAATTAACCAAGAAAATTTATGAAGATAATAGTGAGGTATTTGATAAATTAAAAGGTGCTTTTGAGGAATATTTAAACGATTATAGTAATAAAAGTACTATACATATTAAATTTGATGAAAATGGTGAATTTTTAAAAACAAAAAGCAAAATTGTGGATAATTTTAGCGAAACATTTGGTAAAGAAAAAATAGACGAGATAGATTTCAATCAGGGTAATTTTAAAAAAGATATTTTTGAAAAATGGTGGGATAAAAGTATAAATAGTGCTAAAATGCAAGGTAATGCTACGAATTTATTAAAAGATGAAAAAAAATTAGTTGATAATCTTAAAATAATAAATGATGCAGTAAGTAATAGTAGCAATTTAACAGAATTATTAGTAGCACTTGATAAAGTGGAAGGCATGAAAGCTACTGCTAGAGAATTAGCATATTTTTTACAATTTAAAGATGATAAATTTCCACTTGCAAATGATGCTTCTGTAAATACCGCTAAGTACATCTTTGAGATATTAAATGAAAATCCAAAAGAATATAATTTTGATAATGAATGTAAAGAAGAAGTATATTTTGATTTTGTTTTGGAAAAACTTGAAGTAAAAAAAACAAATAATCTTCCAAGATATTATATTTTAGATCAATTTTTAAATTTGATTGATAAGATAAAAAAGTCTGATTTTGCTTTAATTACAAAAGAAAAATTAGCTGAAAATGATAAAAATCAAAGTGTGTATTATAAACTTTACGAGGTAGCCTATAGCTTTGCAAATTTATGTGGCAAGGCAGATATTAAAAGTAGTAATTTAAAAGGTTTTTTGGAGCTTTTAAGAACACATAAAAATATCATTTTTCATGGAATTCCTGGAACAGGAAAAACTTATACTATGGTTAATAATATAAAAAATCTTATTAGCAATGAAGAGCAGATGCTTATCACTCAATTTCACCCAAGTTTTTCTTATGAAGATTTTATAGAAGGTATTAAACCTGCAGGGATTGAAAATGGACAATTAAAACTTGAACTTAAAAATGGAATTTTTAGAGAATTTTGTGATAAAGCAAAAAAAGAAGAAAAAGGGTTTTTAGAAAAACTAGAAAAAGGAAATTTTAATGAAGCTCTAAGTGATCATGGGTATTTTTTCATAGCTGATGAGATTAACCGTGCGGAATTATCTAGGGTTTTTGGAGAATTACTTTATGCGCTTGAGTATAGAGGAGAAAAAGGCAAGATAAAAACACAATATGCCTCTATGAGAGATGATGAGGATTTTTATGTACCTGAAAATATGTTTTTACTAGGAACTATGAATGATTTAGATAAAAGCATAGATAGTTTTGATTTAGCACTTAGAAGACGTTTTATATGGCAAGAAATGACATGTGATTATGATGTAATAAAAAATGAAATTTATGCCAGCAATAACGAAGAATACGCACAAGCTTGTAAAAAATTAAACGATAAAATTAGTAAAGATATAGGTGAAAAATATCAACTTGGACATTCTTATTTTCTAAAAATTGAATTTAAAAATGATGAGATTAAAGATAGTGATATGAAAAAACTTTTTAGCAACCGCTTTGAAGCGCTTTTAAAAGAGTATTTAAGAAGCGAATATAATGAAAAAGAAATACAAACACACTTGGATAATTTAAAAAAACTTTTTGTTATAGAAAAAAACGATGATAAAAATAAATGATAATAGCTTTATAGAAATAGATCAAAAATCTTCAAGAATACAAGATTTTGATTTGTATTTTGAAGATTTTATAAAAAATGGAAATTTCTTTTCTTTTTTCAATGATGATGAAAAAATTTTAAGCAAAAATGCTAAAAATCCTATCATTTCATTGCGAACGATTGAAGAAAATAAAAGGCAAATTGCTAGTGGAAATTATATAGGAAAAATTTCTTATAATGGTTTGGAAGTTGAGATAAATTCCAGGTTTGGCAAGAAGTTTTTAGAAAGAATGCTAAATTTTGCTAATGATGTATTTGTCGATGATGTGAGTATTTATCAAGATGTAAAAAAGGAAAGCAATATAAGTGAGTTTATACTTTTTTATATCTTTGTGCAAAAACTTGAAAAAAGTTTTTTGATAGGTTTGCCTAAAAATTATCAAAGTAAAAAATACAACGATTTGCGCTTTAAGGGAAATATCGATATGGTTGAATTTATAAAACACAATATCCCTTTAAAAGCAAAGGTTGCTACAAAAACAAGAGAGCAAATAGAAGATGTGCATATTATTAATGTATTATACAAAGCATTAGAAGTCATAGAAAAGAAAAATTCAAGCTTTTTAAAAAATGTAAAGCATATAAAAACCTATTTAGTGCAAAATAAAAGCGAGCATTGTTTTATAAAAGAAAGTTTAAATAAAGCCTTTTCTAGCAAAGCCTTGAGAAATCAAAACTATCAAAACTACAAAGAGCTTTTAAAATATGCAAAAATGATCATAGAAAGTCAAAATTTTACTAGTAAAAATAAAAATGATCAAAAAAGTTATGGTTTTATCGTTAATATAGCAGAGCTTTTTGAAATTTATATAAGCAAACTTTTAAGAAATAATTTTGAAGAATATATGGTTGATTCTCCAAAGCTTGAAATTTATAAAAATAGCTTTTATAAACGCTATATAATACCTGATATTGTTTTGTCTAAAGATGATACATATATGGTTTTTGATACTAAATATAAAAGAATGAAAATGGAAGGTAGAAGCCAAAATGGTATGGGAGATTTAGACAGAAATGATTTATTTCAAATTCATACTTATATGGGGTATTATCAAAAGATAGGCAAGGTGCTTTTAGGTGGACTTTTATATCCTATGCAAGAATTTGAAAAAGCCAAATGCCATAGTGAAAATTCTATCCTTTCAGATGAGTATAAATTTATAGTTGATGGAATTTTTCTTGAAGATAGTCAAGATAAAGAAATCACTCTTGAGTATATTACCCAAAAAGAAACGCAATTTATAGAAAGGATCAAAGAGCTACTAAAACAATCATTTTAGTAGCTTAACAAAAGAAATCTTTCTTTCTATATCCTCGTGAGCGATAGAGTTTATTTCTAGTTTATAGGGTTTAAAATTTTTCGTGCTAATATTAGCAAATAAAATATCCAAACTCACATCTAAAAGTTTTTTTAAACCTTTTGAAAAATCATAATCTTTTAAATAAAAATTATTTCTTATCAAATTTTCATTTTGCTTTATAATTTCTAGCAATTCTTGCTCTTTAATATAAAACAACCCTTCTATAAGTATGTTTTGATAAGGTGAGATGTCATTGATGTTTAGCACTTTTTTATCTATCCAGCCATTTTTAGGAAAGGCATATGCACTTACAAGATGATAGAGTTTGCTTTTTGTATTTGTTTTTTTTAATTTATAGTATATTTTTGCATTATGTTTTATAAATTCAACAACACAAAAATGTTTAAAATCCGCATAATTTTGACTTAAAAAATTTTCAAAAGACAAAAGTTTGCTTTGAGTATTTACATCTAAAAAATATCCATTTTCTAAATGATAACTTTGGCTTAGTAGTTGTATATTTTCTGTATTTTGAATTTGTGTTTGGAAATTAAACTCATCATTATTTGTTTCGTATAATGCTTTAATGTGTTCTTTTGCTTTTATATCATTAAATCCAAACACAAAGCATTTGTGTATTGTTCCTTGAAGTGTTATGTTCATAGTTTTATCCTTTTCATAAAAATCCCATGTTGATTTTTTCATCATCTGACTTGAGTTTTGATTCTTTTTCTAATTTTTCTAAAAATTCATCGGCGTTTTTGATTATAAAAATTTTATTTTGTCTAAGAATTAGCGCAAAATCGCCCAAACAAATGTTTTGAAGTCTTAAGAGCCTTTTTGAAATTTGCTTTTTATCAAAGCTTAAATTTAATTCTTTAGCAAAAAAATCAAAAGCCTTTAAAAGCTTTTCTTGCTTTAATGCTTGAAATTCTATCTTTAGATCAAATCTTCTTATGCTAGCTTTGTCAAGGTTTTGTAGGTAGTTTGTAGAAGCTATGAAAATACCCTCAAAATTTTCCATTTGCATAAGCATTTCATTGACTAAGCTTTTTTCCCAGCTTTTATTTGCTTCGTCTCTACTATAAATTAACGCATCGATTTCATCAAGTTGTAAGATAGCATTATCATTAGAAGCTTTTTTGAAAATGTTTGCGATATTTTTTTCATTATTACCCACAAAAGGATCTAAAATATCACTAAGTTTATAAGAATGTAAAGTTTTGTTTAAAACATTAGCTAGTTCTTTGCCAAACTCGCTTTTTCCACTACCTGCTATGCCATAGCTTAAAATTCTCAAACTTGAATTTTTATCGATATTGTTTATTAGTTCTTGTAAATTTAAATCACATTCTATCAAGCTTAAATCGTATTTTTTGTCTTTTTTTGGTATTGAAATGCCCTGAAGTGATCTTGCTTTTAAATTTTCATTGATCAATCTTACAAATACTTCTTGACTTTTGCTTTTAAAGATCTTAGCATTGTTTGCACATTTTAAAATAACCCCTTGAGAAAGTTCAGGATGAGAAGCTATATTTTCTATAATGACCTCATCTATTTTTATATTTTTTTTATTAAATAACTTTTTTATATTTTGAATTTTCTTTTCTTTAGGCATACTTTCAAGCTCTAAAATCACATCAAAACGCCTCAAATACGCCTCATCCATGTCTTTAGAATTTGATAAAAATACACAAATGCCATTTTCTTCATCTAAGATTTTATTGATTTTTAATTTCTCTTTTAAAGAATCATAGCAAAGACTATCCTCGCACTCATCAAAGACTATCATTTGTTTTTTTGGATTGAGTATCTTTTTAAGTGCGTAAAAATTTGAAATTCTACTTGATTTTTTATCATTTTCGCAATCTTTAACACACAATGCTTCTTTTCCAAGCTCTTTAGCTATGAGTGCGCTAAGCTCGTTTTTGCCTACGCCTGCTTTTCCATATATAAAAATATTTCCTTTTTGGCGTTTTTTTAAAAAAGTAATGATGGTATTTAATTCCTCTTGTATATAGTCAAAATCACTCAAATTTAGTCTAGTTTTAGGTAAAAAATAAGAAAACTCACCCATAAGTGTAGTTTTGCTAATATCTTGAGTGAAAATGCTTTCAAAATTATTTACATCTATACCAAAGGCATCGCTATCATAATAACACAAGACATCTAGCTTAAAAAGCATAGAATCATCACTTAAGGCTTTATTGACATCTTTTGAAGTGTGGTTGAAAATTTTTTCTATGATCTTTTTGCCCAAAGCAGTGCTATAACCTTGGTGTAGGGCAAATCTACCTTTGTTTGCATAGTAAAAAAACGCAAACACATCACATTCTGCTTGAGTAAAATTTAAGTATTTTTTAAGATAACTTAGATTTTTCTTTAAAAAGCTAGGATAGATAAATTTGGAGTATTGTTTATAGATAAAACTAGGGATTTTATTATCTTTTTCTAGTGTATCTTCAAATTCGCTGTAAAAATCTTTTTTGATTTGTTTGCTGTTTGAGAGCATTTGTGCGTGTAGTGAGATGACTTTTACATTATGTGAGTAATAATCAAAATCCGCAATGTGAGTAAGAGTAGAAGTATTTGTTTGCATTATAAACCTTTAAACTAAGATATATAATGCAATTATAAACAAAATAACTAGACTTTAGTTGTCTAGTTATGAATAATTATTAATATCATTGCTATGTGTGTATCTATCATAAGCTAGTCTTGGTAAAAAGACTATGTGTTTTAAATTTAGGCTTTGTTTTAAAGTATGGATAATGCTTTCCTTGCTAAGTGTTGGATTGGCTAAAAATTTTCTCACACATAAAGGCAACATCATGTTTTCTTATGAAATTACCTCCATCAAGGATTAAATTTAAGTGATTTTTTAAAGGTTTTATAGTGGTTTTTAAATGTGGATAATTTCTAAGATAATCAGGATCATAAATATAACTTGTCGCCGTATTTTCATACACTAAAGGCATGAAATCTCTTAACCATATATCATTACTTGGAATTTCTTTAAAAGTGATGTTAAATTGAGCAAAATTTCGCACAAGATTTTGATAAATTATTTTATGTTTTGATGATAAAAGTGTAGAAATAGCTATCATTCATCGCTCTTTTGCATGCTTAAAACTAATAACTCATCATCATAAATAATGTCATATTGTAAGATATCTCCCCAAAGCTTTAATTTGCCTTGTGAATTTTCATAATGCTTTATAGCTAGTTCTTTGAGTTTTTGCATGATTTGTGTTTTATCAAGATAGAGCATATCATTGCTAATAGGAAATTTAAGCACGCGTAAATGAGATAAAAACATCAAAGTATGCAAAGGTTCGCTTTTGCGTTTAAAATTTGTTTTTATGATGGCTTTTGCTTCTTGTAATTTTGTGTATTTATCTTTTAATAAAATACTTTGTTCTAAAATTGAATTCAAAATTTCTTTATCTAAAATAAAATCAAATTTTTGCATAAATTCTAAAGAGGAATTTACCATATCATAATGTCCTTTTAAAAGCCATTCTTGTATGCTTTCGCATTCTAAAAACAAAGTTTTTGTTTTAGTAAATTTTTCTACATTGTTATAACCAAATTTCTTTGCAAGTAAAGTCTCATCGGTGTGAGTTAGGATGTGTTTCATGGTTTGAAGCATTTTTATCCTTTTTTTGAATGATTTGAAAAATCATAGCTAAAAAAAGCAGACAATGGTAGTCTATATTTTTGTAGTATAATTGTGAAAATTATTTTAAAGGCATTGTGAATGAAAAATTTTATTGAAGAATTATTAAGGGTTAATGATAAATTTGAAGAAAATACCAAAAAAGGCATGAGTGATATAAATATTTTTGAATCTTTGGGCGTACAAGAAATGGAAATTTATCATTCTAAATTTATAGCTTATTTGATAGATCCACATGATGATCATTATCAAGAGCTTTTTGCAAATGAGTTTTTAAAAAAGCTTGGAAGATACACAAAGGCTAAGAAATTTAAAAATCTTACAGCCCATGATATAGAAAGCGTAGAAACAGAAGCTTGTACAAAAGATAATAGAAGGATCGATATACTTATAAGTTTAAAAGATAAAAGATATATCATCATCGAAAATAAACTTAAAGCAAAAGATCAGCCAAATCAACTCAAAGACTACATAAAACACATAAAAGAAAAAGTTAAAAACAATGAAATTGATAAAAAATTTTATAGAAAATGACACGATTAAAAAAGCTTTAAATGAAGCTAAGAAAGTATTAAAATCCTGACAAATAAGCAATCATTTGCTTATTTGATCGAGGTATTCTCTAACTACTTCTTTGACTTTAATTGCTATAAAATCAGGTTCTAAAACCTTTACATAAGGTATGTAATAATACACTAAAGGTAAAATTTCCATTTCATGAGTTATCTCAAGCTCTATTTCTATGGAGCCATCTTTGTCTTTACCAGTGATGATTTGTGAATTTAGAGGCTTTCTTTCAAAGTATTTTCGTATAGGTTCTTCTACTAAAAGCCTTACTGTAAAAGGCTTATCAAGGCTAAACCATATAGAATTTACTCTTTGAAGTTTTACTTCTAAACTTTCATCGGTTTGAAAATGCTCTTGGGTTAGGGTGATGTTTTGGATATTTTTTAAATAAAATTTTTTGAAAATATCACGTTTTTTCATATCAAAAGCAAGCAAATACCAAAATCCACTAAAAAAAGCTAGTTTTAAAGGTTTTACTTGGAAAAGTTTATTTTCATATTTAAAGACAATTTGTGTTTTGGTGTTGATGGCTTGTTCAAGAATTTGAAAATTGCTTAAATCTTTTTCTTCTAGCTTTTCTGCATCTAGGCTAGTATGGATGGGGTTAGAGATATTTTGAGAAAGTTTAGAAAGTAGGGGATGAGCCTTAGCATAAAAGCTATTTCCGGCACTTTTTGCCATGGTATCAAGCACTTCAAGGATTATTTTTTCATCATCTTGCTCTTGAATGTCTTTGCTTGTATCAATACGCCATTTTCTTCCATTTTTAATAAGCCCCATAGGCTCAAAAACCCCTTGCATATCTCTTTTTATGGTTTTAGCGCTTACATTGAGTTCTTGGGCTAGTTCTTTTATGGTTATGCCATTTTCAGACTTTACTAATTTTTCATATAAAACTTCAAGGCGTGTTAGTTTGGAATTTGCGATGTATTTTTTAAGATCTTTCATGATTTTTCTCTAAATTTTTTAAAAATATTAACAATAATTGCTTTATAAACAAATAAAGTCTAGTTTATAAACGCTGTAAAACTTATAGTTTGGAAATGAAAGTTTATTTAGAAAACAATGTTTGAGAGTAAAAGATAATAAATATATAATTATTAGAATACAGAAGGTTGTAATTTACTAGGTTTAATTAAGAGTGATGAAAGTGTCGGTCAAAGCAGACAAGCTTGTAAAAAATTATATGATTTGCTATATCAACAAGATTTATCAAATATAAAATTAGAAATCACGAATAAATTTTAGAAAGGAGTAAGCTTAGAGTAGGTTACCACATAATCCCCCTAAAAAAGGGGACAAGGTTAATAAGCCTTGACTATAATTATACAAAGTAGTATAATTATAAAGATTATGTGGATTATATAGCTCAAATTTAATCACCTACTTTCTAGGGTTAGATTAAGCCATAGGGGGTCAGACCTACGGCTAACCCTTGAAAGTATTATACAAAAACCTACTTTAAACTACAAATAATATGTCATTTTTATTTAACAATACAAAGCTTTATATTGCTTTAGCTCTAATGCTTATACTTAATGTATTTTTATATCTTAAGCTAGATAACACAAACGCAAAATTAGAAAAAAGTCAAAGTGATTTAAATTTAGCTTTGAGTGTAAATAATGAACTCACAAAAATTACTCAGGAGTTGAAAACAAGACACGAACAAGAGCTAAAAGCACTCTTTCATGCAAATACTCAAAAAAATCAAATCAAAACAAGGGTTGATGATGTTAAAAACTATATATCCAAAAGCAATGAAACTAATACCACTAAGCTTTTTAATGTTATGCTTGATAGGCTGTGGGAGCAAAACACAAGTATTAACCAAAATACAAATTCAAAAAGTGTAAATACTAATTGAAGTATAAAAAATGTAGTTGAAAATTTTTTAAATAGTGTTATGTTGCATTATAATATACTACTTTCTTTTGGATTTTTAGTATATGTTGTGACAATATATCATTTATTGAAATTACCATTCCAAAAGCTAAGAGATAATTTAGCGATAGATTCTAGCAATGATGGTTTTAACGGATAATAAGTATCAATGCGCTCCATTTCCTTGTATAGAGGGT
>NZ_JAKMQF010000029.1:0-641 GCF_025771405.1 Campylobacter sp. RKI_CA19_01116 | reverse complement strand
AGTTTTTATTTTAATTAACAAATCACACCTGCTAAATCTATCATTTACCTACTTCAACCTCACATTCATAATCATATTAGATAAAAAGATACTATCTTTATCAAAGCTTTTTAAGTTATATTCTAGTTTTAGGTATCTTTTTTGTATATCTTGCATTAAAGTTGAAAGATTGTATAAACTTAAACTTTCTAATATATTTATAAGTTCTATCTTGCTTAAAGTATTAAAATCATTTAACAAGCTAAGATAATTACTTATAATAGAAGAAGAATTGATATTATGAAATATAATTTTATTTTTTATATCTTCTTTAATAAAAAATTGATTATTTTTTATATAAAAATAATCTTTAAGATGATGATTACTTAATATTTGATTATAAAAACTTAAAAGACTTTCTTTGCTATTTAAGTCTATAAAATTTAAAAATATATTTTCTTTTAATAATACTTCTTGTAATTGTTTTAAGTTTTTAAAAGCTTGATTTATGCTAGAAGTATTTTTTAAAGCATAAATGATATTATCATCTTTAGAAATTTTTCTATTTATATTATATTGCAATAAAGGATTTTTATAAAGTGTATCACTATTGATCAAGATGTTGATATGAAAAGATTCTTTACTTTTATTAGTTAATTGAA
>NZ_JAKMQF010000028.1:0-730 GCF_025771405.1 Campylobacter sp. RKI_CA19_01116 | reverse complement strand
TGTATTAGAACAAAAGGTTGGTTCTAATATGAATGAAATTAATAGAGTATTTGATAGCTATAAAGCCTTAGACTTTACAACAGAAGTTGCTAATGCTAAAGGTGGGGTTGAAGTAACAGCAAATGCTTTAGGTAAAGAAATAGTAGCTATGCTAAGACAATCATCTGAATTTGCTAACTTACTTGCTAGTGAAAGTGGTAAATTACAAAGTGCTGTTAAGAACTTAACTGATTCTTCATCAAGCCAAGCTTCTTCTTTAGAAGAAACAGCAGCAGCATTAGAAGAGATTACTTCTTCTATGCAAAATGTATCTCATAAAACTAGTGAAGTAATTGCTCAAAGTGAAGAAATTAAAAATGTTACTTCTATTATTGGAGATATTGCTGATCAAATTAACCTACTTGCATTAAATGCAGCTATTGAAGCAGCACGTGCTGGTGAACATGGACGTGGCTTTGCTGTTGTTGCTGATGAAGTTAGAAATCTAGCTGAAAGAACTCAAAAGTCTTTAGGTGAGATTGAAGCTAATACTAATATCTTAGTTCAATCTATTAATGAAATGGGTGAAAGTATTAAAGAACAAACTACAGGTATTACTCAAATAAATGATGCTGTAGCTCAAATTGATCATGTAACTCAAGAGAATTTAAAAATAGCTAATGATAGTGCTATAGTAGCTGATAATGTAAATAAAATAGCTAGTGATATCTTAGAGGATGCTAGAAAGAAA
>NZ_JAKMQF010000027.1:0-820 GCF_025771405.1 Campylobacter sp. RKI_CA19_01116 | reverse complement strand
TATTAAGGGTGCAACGCCAAAGGGGCGCAACCCTTTAGCGTTAATTTACCGCCCAGAAGGGAGGTGAGTTAAATGCTCAACATTGTTCTAATAATTATACTCTTAATGCTTTGCTATGTCAAGGCTTATTGAGTATCCCCTGCTTTTGCAGGGTTTAGAACAATCCCTTTGGCTTTTACCAAAAAACTTTTAACTAAACTCCATCTCCTTTCTATAATTTTATTTTCTTTTTAATTAGTAGGTTTTTTTATTAAATTCTCAAGATTGCTTTCAATCTTTTCTTGTATTTTTATAGAATCAGCTTGTATTTTATCTACATCAATACTTCCAACAATATCAGCAATAAATTCACTTAAATCTATTTCACTAAAATCTAACTTTTGAAATTCTTCTGGAGTAAATCCTCTACAGTCAGGACTCTTTGGAGAACCCCAACCTCTTCCAATTTGTGGGCGTCCTTGCTCATTAAATATTCTTGCTAATTTTGAATTAAAACAACAATGTGTTTTTTTATGCTGAATACAAGCTATGAATTTAATTTTTTTAGAGCAATATTCACCAACTTCTACACATCTATTTTGCTTATTGAGTTTAGCTAGCTTTTTTCATCTTCTTTACAAGGTACAAGCCCTATAAATACTTTATCTTTATCACAGCAACCACCCCCAGTTAAGCCAAAAAATTTGTCTTTAGAGCGACATCTATTATCTTTTTTATTAAAGATAAAAATTTGTCCTCTATAAGAACCATCATCTTCCCAACCATTATTATTTTCATCATTAATACCAACTTGAGCATCATCATCTTCAATATGGCTAGT
>NZ_JAKMQF010000026.1:0-1043 GCF_025771405.1 Campylobacter sp. RKI_CA19_01116 | reverse complement strand
AAGCGAGAGTTTATCGGTTAAACAAACAAGAAATTTTTATTAGCTAGACAAGACATTTATTATCAAGGAGTTTTATGAAAAAAATTACTCAAACTTTAACAAATAAACTAACTTTTTTTGTGGGACTAGCAATAGTAGGAATATTATTAATTGCAAATGTATTTAACTATTTAGAAATAAAACGCGACACTAGAGAGCTTATCAATAATTTACAAATTAAAACTATACAGGATGTTGCAAAAAATTTTGAAGACTACAGTGAATCAAGAAGTGATGCTGTAAAAGCCATTGCGCTTGAAATGAAAAAAAATCCAAGTGCAAGCACTAAAGAAATTTATGATATGGTTAGAGTAACCAAAGAAGCAAGCCGTTTTGATGTATTATACGTAGGACTTGCGCATAATGGTGCAATGATAAGATCTAATGGAAACCATCAAACACCTTCTGATGGTTATGATCCAAGAACTAGAACTTGGTATACAAGTGTTGCTTCTGGAAATGACAAAGTTGTGATTTCAAAACCTTATATGGCTCCGAGTTTAAAAGCTCCTTCTTTAGCTTTTTCATACCCTATAGTTGTTAATGGTAGTTTTATAGGAGCTGTTGGCGGAAATTATGATTTAACTACATTTTCAAAAAATGTACTTTCTATGGGAAAATCAGCAAGTGGATTTGTTGTTGTTATAGATGATGATGGAGTAATATTATTTCATGAACTTGAAGAGCAACTGCTTAAAAAAACTGCATTATCCGAAAACATAGTAAAAACATATCTTAATAGCCCTGAAGGTAAAACAGGAGAATTATCAAAAAATTTTTTTGTAGTTAAAGATGAAAACAACAAAAATAAAGCAGTTATTTGTCAAGAAAATTCATTAGGATATAATATTTGCGCAATCGCGGATGAAGAAATATATACAAAACCCGTAAATGAAGCTCTGATTAAACAATCATTTATTGGTTTAATAAGTTTAGTTATAGCTCTAGTAATAATAGGATTTGTTATTAAATACAATATTTCACCGCTTAAAAAAATACAAAAT
>NZ_JAKMQF010000025.1:0-1226 GCF_025771405.1 Campylobacter sp. RKI_CA19_01116 | reverse complement strand
ACAATATTAAATCACAATTAAATTTTCATTGTAAAAATTTTATTTATAATTACAAAAATATTTTAGGAGAAAAGTAGTGAAAAGTGTTAAAATAAAAGTTGCTTTAATTGCAAATATCATAGCAATTGTATGTCTTTTGATTCTAGGAATTGTAACATTTATTTTTGTTAAAAATGCTCTTTTTCAAGAAATTGTTAATTCTGAACAAAATCGTTTAATTTCTACAAAAAATCTTATGATTAATTTCAAAGATGATACGTCTGATTCGTTAAAAAAGCTAAGCGAAACTATACTTAGACACCCTTATTCTGATTTAAATTCTGCCGAAAAATTAATGGATAACATAGGCTATCAATTAAGATCATTTAGAGATTCTGGTAATTTTCTAGCTGTTTATCTAGCCCAACCAAATGGAGAATTAATAGTAAGTGATCCAGATAGCGATAGCAAAGGCTTAGACTATGGAATTTATGGAAAAGCTGATAATTATGATGCAAGAACAAGAGAATTTTATATAGAGGCAATGAAAAATAATAGCCTATATATCACTCCTTCTTATATTGATGTAACAACGGGTTTACCTTGCTTTACTTATGCCATGCCAATATATAAAGATGGTAATTTTATAGGAGTATTGGCAATCGATGTTTTGGTTAAAGATTTAGAAGATAGTCTTAAACAAATGCCAGGTGCTTCTTTTATTTATGATAAAAATCGCTTTTCATTTGTTTCAACAAATAAAAATTATATTGGAAGCGATCCAAATGTTGCTATTGTGGCGGATGGATTTAGTAAGGTAAAAGATGGTGAACCATTCTTTTATACCAGCAAAGAAGGAAATGAAAGACTTGCAATGTGTGATAACATAGATGGATATACAGTATGTAATATGGCGTATATTGATACAATTTCTCAATCAAGTGAGAAAATAGCCTATATACAAGCCATTATTGTTATTTTTACAAGTATTGCAAGTATTGTTTTACTTTATTTCATCATCTCTTATTATCTATCACCTTTACAAGCTATACAAAATGGTCTTAGTTCTTTCTTTGATTTCATCAATCATAAAACTAAAGATTCTGCTATGATAGATGTTAAAAGCAACGATGAATTTGGAATCATAGCAAAAGCAATCAACGAAAACATCACTAAAACTAAAAATGCATTAGAACAAGATGCTAAAGCAGTAGAACAATCAGTAGAAACCGTTAGAGAGGTTGAAG
>NZ_JAKMQF010000024.1:0-1502 GCF_025771405.1 Campylobacter sp. RKI_CA19_01116 | reverse complement strand
GTTGATTATTTTACCCATTCTTCCTAATTCATCATCGGCTTTAATCTTTATTGTTTGCACTTCTTTGGTTTCATGATTTAAAAATTTGAAGAAATTTTGTAAAGAATGAAGTATAATAGGAATTCTAGCACCTACTATTTTATTTACACAAAAATAAACAATGGCTAAGATTATAACAACTATAACTAGTGCTATAATAATTAAAATAAATTGTAATTTATATAAAGGTTGTAAAACAGACTTTTTTGGTGCGGTAACTATTATACTCCAGTGACTAGAGTCTCCTAGTGTGCTAAAAGGAGTGATACTAGCAAAGCTGAGATTTCCATTTGAATCAGTATAATTGTCAATAATTATATCTTTACGTTCTTTAACGGCATCAATAATAAATTTTGTCGAAGGATCTTTATTGATTTCAGGTAGAGTTTTTAATATAGCATCTTTGTTTTTGTGAATAGTAATAACCCCTTGATCAGTCATTAAAAATCTTAAATCACCTTCGTAGGCATCTAGTTTTGGATCAAGCATTTCTTGTGATATTTCTAAGAAATCAAAAGTATATCCAACAACACCTACAAATTTGCCTTTACTGTTAAAGATAGGCATTCCTAAATTAATACCTAAAAAATCATGTCCATCATAATTTAATTTTGATGGAGCGCCAACAAATAAAGTATCTAAATCACCATATTTTGCGTTTTGCTCAATTTTTTGCAAAATGTTCAGTTGAGAAAAATTATTAGGAACTTTTATAGATCTTATACCACCTGCTTTTCCTGTAGTTTCATCGAAAAAAATCATAGCAAAAGTTTTACCATTAGAGCTTTTAAAATTTGAATCTAATGCTTGGGTGTCAGATAAAACAGAAGGATCTTTTAGCCAAAGAAATGAATAAGCTGCATAACCACTACTGTCAAAGGTATTTTTTAATAAGCTTTCTATTAACGCAACATCTACTTGGTCATATTTCGAAAACATTTCATTAAGCGATGTAGCCATTCCTTTTGTAAGAACAACTTCCTCATTTAGAATGCCTTGCATAAAATTTCCGTATCTTTTCGCAGAAAGAAAGATTGAATTTTTAGCTTCATTTTCCATATTAGAAGCAACTTGAATTGATAAAATAGTCACCAAAATGGCTATTCCAGCGATTATACTAATAGCAACTGATAATACTAGTTTTAACCCTATATTTAAAGATTTAAACATCAATAACTCCTTTTTTTGATTAGCATTAATTCTATTTTTTTATATAAAACTATTTTTAAACTATTTTAAAAGATTTAATTTTTTTAAAATTGGTTCAAATACACACACAAAAAAATAAATCAAAAAATGATATAACAATGAAAAATACATACTTTGTATAATAAAATAATAAAAATATTTTTTTATAAATGTATGATTAAAAATTGCAGCTATTGTGAAAATATTTTTATTAAAGTAAACATAAATTGTTATGGATAAAAATTAGACTAAATAAAATACAGATCTTCCAACTA
>NZ_JAKMQF010000023.1:0-1719 GCF_025771405.1 Campylobacter sp. RKI_CA19_01116 | reverse complement strand
GCTTTTTTAAAACACAACTATTACATTTAAAATAGTTATCGTTTTAAACATACAATATCTTTACTAACTTCTAAAACTATCTAAAGCATAGCATTTATATTTTATTTTACAGTATAAACAGGACATAAAATAAAATATTTAGTATAGTATAATGTAGAATTATAGATATTAGAAAAAATTTAAATGGTAATGATTTTAAAAAATGTTTATAGCTTTGAAAAAATAGCTAAAATTATACTAGGGGTTAAATCTTTAAAATAAGATTTAATCTACTTTAGCAATTCATATAATAGCAAATATTCTATTTTTGAAATTGTTTCTTGAATATATTAAACACTTGCTTTTTATTAGTCAGGCAGTATTTTTCTTTGTTAGAATTTAAATCCACAATATTCTTTCCTTGAAATTCACACTCTAAAAATTTTAATATATCACCTATTTAGCAAAACAATATCACTTTTTTACACATTTTTACAATAAAATACAAAGTATGTGCAAAAGTATGTGCAAATGAAAAATATTTCATTAAAGTATGGATATTTAGGAGTTTAGTTGGTAAATTACACGCCTGCTAAATCCACCATTTAAATTATTATTTTATATTTATTTTAATTTTATTATTTCTTATTAGTTTTGCATTACAGCTTGATTTTCAAAAAAACATTTTCCAATGATTTTTTAGTATTTTGATGATATTTTTGCAAATTTCTTTCTTTTTGCTTTCTTCTATTTGAAGCTTATCTAAAAAAGTTTCTTCAAGAGTGTTAATAAGTCGTGTGCATTCTTTTATATCAAATGTTTTTAATTCATTTAAAGATGATAATGCTTTTAATAATAAATCTTTATATTCCATAAGAGTTTTAATATCTACCTCTGAAAGCTGGGCTAACAGAGATAGAAATTGCATAAAATTGTAAAATGGCAAAATAATCCTTTTTTTGCGTATCTATATTGTTAACTTCATTTAAGAAAAAGCCTTATTTATATCATCTACTCTTTTCTTATAACATTTCCAACACTAAATAAGAACTCCAAAGCCACTCATTTATCCATAAAAACCTAATACCATCTTTCCACCGAAATTTCTTGAACATGACCAGCGTATTTTATAACAATTTTTGAATGTTTCGGAGGATCTTCAACTTGAATTGGAGACGAAGTATAACAATCAATACTATTACCTAAAGTATGAATATCATGCGCATCCTCTAAATCGTAAAATAGTCCTGTAATACTTTTATGTATTCTTCCGTAACAAGTTCCATGGAGAAACCCTTCCCATTCTACAGTTATTTCATTTCCTATAAATTTATCCTCAAAACCATCAAAATAAATTTCAAAATTATTATGTCCACCTTCTGGAATGGCTTTTCTTTGTATGACATATTTATCGTTTCCTTGATAAAATCCAACCAAATATGGATTTTTATAAGGCACATCAAAAAGCAATCGAATGCGCTTTTTATAAACAGCTCGCACATTTTTTCTAAAATCTCCTCCTAAAGTTTTAACTATTATTTGTTGAATATTATTTGTGTTTTCTAGTACATGATATTTAGCATGAGCTTCACCTTTATCATTAAAATAATTATCTCGTGGCGAAGTAGGCGTTATTAAAGGGCTACTCAACCACTCTATCTCAGCCTTTGGCTTTCCATTTTTTAAAGTAACATCAAAAAAACCTTCTTCTACAACTTGTTCTGGAGCTTCTATCTCTAT
>NZ_JAKMQF010000022.1:0-1881 GCF_025771405.1 Campylobacter sp. RKI_CA19_01116 | reverse complement strand
CCCAGTTTCCAAACATTAACTATCAAAGAGCATAATTACATCTGTAAAAGCAAACATTCATAGATAACTCCTTAGTTTTTAAAGATCTAGTTTTTTACTAGATCTTTAAAGATATATAGTTTTAAATATGAATGAGATTATTTATAAAATATAAAATTAGGAATAAAATTAAATTATAATTTTAAAGATTTAATTTAATATAGTTTGATTATCTAAACTATAATCATTATATACTAATAATTATAGTATAACAACATATTATAACTTCAAATATATATCCCAATAAATACATATTTTTGTTTACTTTAAGAATTCTCATATAAAACTATGATATAATACAAGTCATAGTTTTAATTTTAATAAGGAGAATTCTCATGAAACTAGTTAAACTTAGTTTAGTAGCAGCTTTGGCTGCAGGTGCTTTTTCAGCAGCTAACGCTGTTTCACTTGAAGAAGCTATAAAAGATGTTGATGTATCAGGTATGTTCAGATACAGATTTGAATCTGATAGAAAAGACATTGGTAACACAATTGAAGATGGTTACAACAACTCTAAAGAAAACAAACACAGATTTAAATCTCAATTAAACTTCAAAGCAGCTTTAGATGATAATTTCAAAGCTTTTGTTCAATTCCAATACAGCACAAATGAAGCTGGTTTTGGAACAGGCAATGGAACAAACACTCATGATACTTTCGCTGTGCAACAAGCTTACTTAGAATATACAAATGAAGCTTATGCTACAAATGTAACTTTCGGTAAAATGGAAGTTGGTTCAATTTGGACTGATGATTTAGTAGGAACAGGAGCTAAAGTTCTTAACAATTCTATCGAAGGTTTAACTTTTGCAGGTTATTGGTTTGATAGCTTCAATGCTGAAGATGATGGTGATACTGCTATTACTACTGCAGATAGTAACAAAAACTATCCAACAGATAAAGACAATGGAGGAGTTCCTGGTGCTGCATCAAAAGGGCTTAATATAGCTAAATCTTCATTATATGGTGCTGCTGTATTGGGTGATTTTGATCCATTTGCTTTCCAAATTTGGGCTGCTTATGCTAATAACTGGGCTTTCTTATATGCAGTAGATGCTAGCTATAAATTTGCATTCAATGATGCTAACTTCAAAATCCAAGCTCAATACTTGGGAAATAGCTTAGATAGTGATAAAAAAGACTACTATGGAAAAGATACTTTAGATGATGGCAATTTCTATGCTGCTCAAATCCAAGCAAATATTTCTGCTTTTGATTTCCAAGCAGGTATAGTTGGTTATGGTGAAAAAGACAAAGGTAGTGTAGTTACATTAGAAGATAAAGGTAGAATAATCGCTCCAGGTGAGCAAATTTTCTATTCTAATGGTAGTAAATTAACTGGAGATACTGGTGAAAACTTCTTCTATTTTGCAGGTTTAGGTTATACTTTTGCTGAAACTGTAAGAGTAGGATTTGACTATATCGGTGGTTCTACTGAATATGGTAGAGGTATAGCTGATACAGATAAAAACGAATACATTGCAAGAGTATCTTATGCTTATAGTCCAAAACTTACATTTAGTGGATTCTATTCTTATTTAACTGAAGATTTCAATACAAAAGATGTAAGTGACCATGATGATCAATTCATCAGACTTGAAGCTCTATACAAATTCTAATTATAAAAGCTAAGCCAAAAGGCTTAGCTTACTATATCTAAAATTATTTCTTCTTTTAATCCTTGTATTTTAATTTCTTTTATTTTTAAATCATTAGGTAGATTTTCTAGTAAAGCTTCTTTGCTATGTATGTTTTTACTTGCTAGTATTCTTAATATTTTACCCCTATAAGCCTTTGCAAAGTGACTTAAAGTTTTGGAATTTTTTAAAAAAGTGAGGGTAA
>NZ_JAKMQF010000021.1:0-2662 GCF_025771405.1 Campylobacter sp. RKI_CA19_01116 | reverse complement strand
GGGGGGGGGGAACGATAATTTTCGTTTTAACTCAAACACTTTAAACTCTTTAAAAAACTATAAAAACTCTAATCTTTTAAAACTTTCTTTATTTGCTATTTTTTCCCTAAGTTATTTAGAGGCAGCCACCCAAGCAAATTATGATAAAGCTTCTAATACTTATGTTATTAAAGAGCACAAATTTAATAATAATGATGTATATGATTATAATCTTGATACTTATAAACTCTTAAGTGGTAAAAACTTCTATGGCCAAATGGCTACTAATAAAAACCTTTCAAATATCACTTTAATCTATGATAATCCTAAAGATAAAACTCATTCTAAAATGAATGATTTATATTTTAAACAAGACATACTCACTCCAAGTATTAAAGAAGATATTTTTGTAGTTAATGGCTTTCATAGTTCTAACTCAGCTAATACTACCCTAAATCAAATCAGCTATATACCTTTTTTAGTTTCTGCTTATACCTTTAATGCAAAAGCTAATAATAATACCTTAGTATTAAAAGCAGGAGAATTATCTTCAGTATATTATTTAAAACCTACTGATAAAGAAGTAATCAATCCTAAAGCTACGGGTTTAGATAATAAATATAATTTTCTAATCACTCCAGCCATAGCTAGAAAAGGTGAAGTAAGTAATAATACTTTAAATTTCTTAAAAGATGCCTATGTAAATATGGGTGTTGAAAACACCTATACCTTACCTTTAAATGGTGCTCCTTATATCTTAGGTGCTTTTGGTGTAGATGCTAATGCTAATAATAATACAGTCATATTAAACAAGGGAGTAAAGATAGACTTTCATACTACCCCTTATAGACAAAGCATGCTAGGAGATAATATCTTTGATGAGAGAATGACTCATGTAACAGGAGCTATTACTTATAATGCCAATGCTAAAAATAATAAGGTTATTATAGATGGAGCTTCTTTATTAGTACATGGTCCAAGTGGAGCATATTCTACTTCAGCTGCTACTCACTTAGGAGGAGCTTTTGTGGATGTTAATAATAACCAAAGCTATGAAGTAAGTAATAATAGTGTATTAATCAATGATTTAAAACTAGATTTAAGAGTAGATACTAAAAATACCCCATTAGCTTATAATGCCATCTTAGTAGGAGAAATCTATGGGGGTAAAATCATACAAGGTAATGCTTATAAAAACACTATAGATATAAAAGACTTACAAACCTTATTAGCATTAAATACCAATGTAGAAGTAAAAGCTCTTTTAGACTTTTATGCAGGTATGACTAATAATGGTATAGCTAATGATAATAGCATTAATATTAATCTAAAAAAGCCATTTGAGATTAATTCTAATTTTACAGGTAAAAATGAGTTTAATCTTTATGGCGGGGTAGCTACTAAAGGAGCTAATAATAATAGTATTAATATCAATGGGGATTTAACCCAAGGACTTACTGTTGAAAACCATCAAGATAAAATTCAAATCACAGCAGCACAAACTCTAAGCTCTAAAGCAAATAATAATAGCATTGTTATTAAAAACTCAAACATAGCTATACCTTTATACTTATATGGAGTAAGTAAGGTTAGTTTGGATAATAAAGATTATTATGCAAGTAGTGCTAATGCTAATAGTATAGTTTTAGATAATGTAAAATCAGGTAGAAACCTCACTACTATTATAGAAGCTGATAATTTAGAAAAAAACACTATAAAATATAATCTTGTACAATCCTTATCGAATGCTTCTAATATAGATAAAGGTTCTAAAATCATTTTAAGAGCCAATGAAGGCGCTAATAATAATACTTTAAATATTAAAGATTATTCAAGTGCAGCTAGCTCTAATGTTTATGTTATTAATGCTAAAACTGAAAGTGCTAATAATACTTTTATCTTTGATAATCTAGCCCTAGGTACAGCTTCTGATAAAAGAGAAGGGGAGATAGTAATTAGTGCAGGTATAGCTAAGAATACTCATGATAATTATACTCATATAAATAATTTAAATATAGATGAGTATAAAAACAACAAAGCTATATTTATAAGTGCTTCTGGTGTATATAGTGAAAATGATAAAAGCTATAATAATACCTTATATCTAAGTGGTAATACTAATATTTTTAATAATACTAATATAGAAGTATTAGCAGGTAGCTTTTTACAAACTAAAGAAGATAATAACTTTATATCAAAAGCTCTAATGCATAAAAATGGTACTAATAATCATTTAGTATTAAATACAAGTATAAAAGCAAATACTATTAATAACTTTGATCATTATAGCTTTATCTTAAAAGATGATACTAAAACTTATTTAAGTGCTAAAGAAGCTATTAATCTTTCTAAAGATAGTTCTATTAATGTATATACAAGCAATAATGTAAAAAATAAAAGCATTATTTTAATGCAAAGTGAAAAAGGCTTTGTAGATGCAAACAATAAACATCTAAATCAAAAAGACTTACAAAGCTTATTAGAAACTATTACTAAAAATAATCAAAGCTTACATAAAAACATCAAAACAAAAGTTCAAAAAGCTAAATACACTCTAAGTGTAAGTAAAGATGCAAAAAGCATAGTAGTGAATTTAAACTAAAGCAATATACCAAAAAGGATTAATTATGAAAAAGCTAGCAAATCATATCATACTCTCAGGTGTAACTGTATCAATGTTATT
>NZ_JAKMQF010000020.1:0-3161 GCF_025771405.1 Campylobacter sp. RKI_CA19_01116 | reverse complement strand
ATCACCTATGGTGGCAGCAGATAAACCACTTAATCCAAATCAATTACCTAGTGGAGGTAAATTTACTCATGGGACTAGTGGTAGTATAAATATTAATGGTAATAATATGTATATTAATGGAAACCAACAAAACTCAGTCATACAATGGGGTGGTGGTTTTAGTATAGGTAAAGATGCACAGGTTCATTTTGGAAAAGGACAAAGTGGGCAAAACTACCTAAACATTGCTCATGGTACTAGTAAATCTACCATAGAAGGTATATTAAATGCAGGTGGTAATAATGTATTTTTAATTAATCCTAATGGGGTTATTATAGAAAAGAGCGGATCAATTATCAATGCTAAAAATTTTATGGCTTCAACTGCTACTTTAAGTAATGATGATTTTAATACTTTTAAAAATCTTAGCTTTGACAATCCACAAGCATTTTCGCCTAAAATCAAGCCAAATAGTGGAAATGTTGTAAATTTAGGAAAGATAAATTCAACTGATAGCATTACCTTGCAAGGTAACAAAATAGTGCTTGAAGCAGGTTTTGACAAAGGAAGCTTAAACAAAATAGAAACTAATAAGCTAAATTTAAAAGGCAATGAAGTTTATGTAGATGTAGGAACTACAAAAGTACAAAAAGTAAATGTTGAAGCAGGCAAAGGAACATTGTACTTAAGTGCTACAGGATATTACTATGATCCTAAAAGAAAATATAATGAATTTAATAATGTAGATAATAAAATTAAAAAAACATATAATCAATATATTAGCATAGGCTCTGATGTTGACTGGTGGCACTTTGCTAAAGGGTGGAATGAAAAAGCTGATTTTAGAAATAATGTAGCAGGAAATACCTTTAAACTTACTAATGATATAGATTTTGGTGGAAATCAAGGTAAAGGTCAGGAAGGTAAAGATTGGCAAAACTATGCAAATTATTGTATAGATGGGCTTGGTTGTACTAATATGATAGTAGGACATACAACATCCTTTGATAAAACATTCGATGGGCAAGGTTATACCTTAAGTAATATTATCATAGACACTACAAAATTATCTTATAAACCTGGATATGTAGGTATATTTGGTAGTGCTAAAAATGCTACTTTTGAAAATATAACCATTGATTATAATAATGGGATTATTAAAGCAACAACAAGTGGCAATGTCGTAGGTGGAGTTGGAAGTTTTGTTGGCAATGTTTATAAATCTTCATTTAATAATATCAATTTAAGCAATGTAAAAAAAATTGAAGTTAATGGAGATAATGCTTATGTTGGTGGTTTTGTTGGAATGACAACACAAGGCGATTATACAAATGTAGGTATTAATTCAATTGGTGAAATATTTAATAATGCAAATAAGTCCAATAATATAGGTGGTTTTGTTGGATCATCTGATGGAGCTAAATTTACCAATATTTTTATCGACACAATTAATAGTATTAAAGGTGAATCTAAAGATCATATAGTATATGCTGGTAGTTTTGCTGGTAGAGATACTCATAGTAAATTTCAAAATATCACCATAAGAAAAATTTCAAATATTGATGTAACAGGATTAGGTGGTGGCAATAATTCTGTTGGTGGTTTTATTGGAAGCGCTAAAGTTGGAGATAAAGCATTTGATAATATTGTTATAGATGGTATTGATAAGATTACTGTAAATGGAGCTTATTGGTTTAATTATTTAGGTGGTTTTATTGGAAGTGCTTATATGACTAGTAACAATGCATTTAATAATATTGTTTTAAAAAATATGGGGAATATGCGTGCTAAAGCGGATAATGGCTCTATTATTGGTGGTTTTATAGGGCATATATACATAGATAAAAGTATAAACAAACAAGATATTTTGTTTAATAATGTATATATGCATTATAATAATGATGCAAAGTTTATTGTTGATAGTAAAGATCATACTAATACTCACTATGGAAAATTTATAGCTCATAATAGTAATTATGGCGAAACAATAAACTATAATACTACAAATGTTTATTTTTATGGAAATCCTATTAATACTGCCGGTAAATATGATAAATATATAGATAAAAATGTGGGTAATTTTAATGATCCTGAATTTCAAAATGGAATGAATAGCATTAAAGGTTCTAACTTTGATAAAGATAGTATTAAACCTTCAGAAAAAGAATACCTAAGCGCACAAGAAGCAAAAAATGATCAAGCAACACTAACACAAGATGATCTTTATGAGAGTATAGTAAGAGATATCTTTAACTCTTTAAAAGGACATTCTTATGCGATAGATTTAAATACTTTGCAAGCATTTTTAGAGGCTTATGATAAGTTAAGCGATACTAAGTCAAAGGTAGAATTTTTAAGTAATTTCTTGCTTGATAAAAGTAAATATACAAAGAAAGAAAGAGAAATTTTAGCACATTCTTTAGTTCAAAGTATGGATTTTATACTAGCTTATAGCAAAAATGATGCTAAAGATTCTAAATTTGAAAGCGGAGTTGAAACAACTTTTGAAAATTTAAAAGATGAAGCGGGCAATAAACATTCTGATGCTTTAAAGCAAGGTGAAGCACTAAGAGCTTATGTTAAATCTTTAATAAATCCTGTAAACAGTATCAAAAATAATAACAAAGATATAACTAGCAATAATACAGAGATAAAAAGATTGCAAGATGAGTACAATAGTCTTGTAAATTCTATCAACAAAGGACTTTTAGATGAAAATGAGTTGTCAATAGCTCAAAAAAGACTTAATCTAATTGTGGCTAGTATTGAAGTTTTATTGGAAAAAAATGAAAAATTGCAAGATGAAAACATAGATTTACTTGCACAAATAAAAATTGACAAAGATAATTTTAGAACCTATGGCGTTTCTTCAAGTACTCCAGAAACACCTACTTTAAGTGCTGTTATTATAAATCCAAGTACAAATAATGGAAATGATAATAATGGAGACACAAGTAATGGATCTGATGCTAGTCAAGTAGTATCATCTCTTCAAAAACAAGATTCAGACAAACTAAGTAATACTGCAGTTGTAGATGAAGAGGAAAAAAATGAAGTTGAAGAAGCTTCTCTTATGCAAAAAGGAAAAATTTGCATAGTAAGTGATAATTCTAAAACTATGAATCCTTGTATAGTTGGAGGATTATAAAATACTTTGCTAGGATAGCTATATCCTAGCAATA